>CAZCVS010000328.1:0-4044 GCA_964501845.1 uncultured Iamiaceae bacterium | reverse complement strand
CCTCGTGGTCGACCAGCGAGGACTCGACCTCCTCGGGGAAGACCTTCTCCCCACCCGTGTTGATGCACTGCGACCCGCGCCCGAGGAGCTGGATCGTTCCGTCCTCCTCGACCAGGGCCAGGTCTCCGGTGAAGCAGTAGCGCTGGCCGTCGACCTCGATGAAGGTGGCCGCCGTCTTCTCCGGGTCGTTGAGGTAGCCGAGCGGCAGGCGGCCGGCGTTGGCGACCTTGCCGACGACCCCCGAACCCGGCTCCACCGGCTGGAGGTCGTCGTCGAACACGCCCGTGGTGGGGCCAGGAGCGAAGCGGGCCAGCCCGCTCGGGTTCTCGCCGGCCGTGAGCCGCTGGGCGCCCTGGACGCCGCTCTCGGAGGAGCCGAAGCCGTCGATGATGGCCCGGCCCTCGAACAGCTCGCCGAGGCGGGCCTTCAGCGACGACGACATCGGGGCACCGCCGTTGGAGATGGCGAAGAGCCCGGCAGCCTGCCAGCGGCCCGGGTTGGCCTCCCACGCCGCCACCAGCGGGCGGGCGACGGCGTCGCCCACGACGGTGAGCGAGTTGACCTGGTGCTGATCGACCGCATCCCACACCGTCTCTGGGTCGAGCGCGCCCGGCATCAGCACGGTCTTGCCGCCGGCGAGGAGCCACGAGAACGTCGTCCACTGGGCCGCGGCGTGCATGAGCGGAGCCAACGGCAGGTAGCAGAAGGCCTCGACCATGCGGTCCGGCAGCTGTTCGGGGGACTCGACGGGGCCGACCAGGCGCATCGGATCGCCGCCGCCGATGCAGGCGAAGAACGCGTCCTCCTGCCGCCACACCACACCCTTGGGCCGACCCGTGGTGCCACCGGTGTACATGAGGTAGGTGTCGTCGCCGGAGCGCCCGGGCGTCTCCACGGTCTCGGGCGAGGCCGCCGCGAGCGCGGCCTCGTAGCCGACCGACCGGTCGAGGGCGACGTTCTCGCCGGTGACCGATGACGGATCCGGGTCCGGGACCACGAGCAGCGTCCGGATGGCGTCCAATCCGCCCGGCACGGACGCGACGGCGCCCGTCAGCGTCTCGTGCACCAGGAGGGCGACGGCCCCGGAGTCCTCGAGCAGGTAGCCGAGCTCCGCACCCGTGTAGCGGTGGTTCATGTTCACCGGGATGGCCCGCAGCGAGAACGCCGCCAACATGGCCTCGAGGTACGCCGCGTCGTTGCGCAGGAACAACCCGACCCGGTCGCCGGGGCCGACCCCCGCGTCGCGCAGGTGGTGGGCCAGGCGGTTCGCCCGCTCGGCCAGCTCCGCGTAGGTCCGCGTCTGCGGGCCGCACACGAGCGCCTCCCGATCGGCGCACCGCGGCCAGATCGACTCCCACAGGTCGGCGAAGTTGTACGTGTTGGAAACGGTCCCCTGGTTCACATCTGACAGTGTGTCAGAAACCTTCGGGGACGTCGCCGAGGAGGAGCTCCACGCCGGCGAGGGCAGGGTCGAAGCCGGGCTCCCACGGCAGCCAGCCGGTGCGGTCGGGCCAGACCAGCTGGACCATGCGGTAGGGCTCCTCGCCGTACCAGGCGGTGGCGGACTCGAACATCCCGCTCATGGCGTCGACATCGACGGGGATGAGACCCGCCCGCTGCTCGCCGTCGTAGAGCCCTCGGAACAGCTCGCCGACGGGGATCTGCGTGCCACCGCGGAGCATGTCGGCGATGAGCTCGGCCAGCCCCTTGGCCGCGACTGGCTTGAGGCCCACGATGACGATCTCCGGGAAGCCGAACGTCTGCTCGAACCCGATGGTGTACCCGTAGCCGGGCAGTGGTGGGTCGGTGGCGGTGTTGGCACCCACCGGCTCGAGCAGCCAGCCCGTGGTCTCGATCATCCATGCGAGCTTGTCCCGCAGCGCCATCGACCGGTCGGGGAACACGTCGTCGCCCATCGCCGCACGCTACCCAAAGCGCGAAACCACCCACCCCTGCGTCGTCCAGCAGCGCAGAAGCAGGTGATCCCGCCACATGACGACCCCATGGGGGGTGGTGTCGCCCAGGTCAGGTGGGCGGAGCGCTCAGCGCCTCCGCGTTGGTCCGCATGATCTGGTGGATCTCCTCGTCGGTGAACCCGTGGAGGTCGTCGACGAACGACTTGGGCTCGGCCAGCCCCTCGGCGTGGGGCCAGTCCGAACCGAACAGGACGTGGCTCGAACCGATGGCATCGGCCAGGTGGCGGATGTCGTCTTCGTAGTAGGGAGCGACCCACACGTTGGTGCGCAGGCGCTCGACCGGGTCCACGGTGAAGGCGCCCGGGGTCATGGAGTGGGCCTTGGCCAGCTTCTTGATCAGCGGATGGACCCATTCGGAGCCGCTCTCGATGGTGGCGACCCGCAGCGATGGGAACCGGTCGAACACGCCGTGGCAGATGAGCGCGGCCATGGTGTCGGAGATGGCCCGATCGGACGTGAGGATCCCGTAGAGCGGTGTGCGGCGGAACGCTTCGAACTCGGCGGACTCGCCCCAGTCGACGACGTAGCGGCCGTAGCCGGCTTCGCCGGAGTGGTACGCCACGGTCACGCCGGCCTCCGCGAGCACCGACCACATCGGGTCGTAGAGCGGATCGCCCGGAGACCGGCCGCCCGTGGGCGCCATGATCGGCCCGGCCCGCATCACCACGACCCGGGCACCTTGCTCCACGGCCCAGCGGGCCTCGTCGAGAGCCTGGTCGGGGTCGAGCAGCGTCAGGTAGGGGGCGCCGAAGATGCGGTCGGCGAAGTGCAGGCCCCAGTCCTCGTCGACCCAACGGTTGAACGCCCGGAAGGCGGCGTGGGCAGCGTCGGGGTCATCGACCAGCGCCTCCTCCATGCCGACACCGAGCGTCGGGAACATGAAGCAGCCGGCGATGCCCTGCTCATCCATCACCGCCAGCCGGGCCTCGCGGTCGCGGTAGGCCGGGCTGATGGGCTCGAGCTGACCGAAGGCGCCCCGGATGTCGTCAGCCGGGGAGCGGCCGCGGAAGTACTCGTCGAGGCAGCCGGGCCGGGCCACCGGATCGAACTGCGGGTTCGGGATGAACCGGTTGATGCGCCCGCCGACCACGAGGCGCGTGCGGCCGTCGACCTCGGCCCACTGCATGGCCCGCTTCGACATGCGCCGGTCCAGGTGACGGGTGAAGGCGTCGGGAGCCTCGTAGTAGTGGTTGTCGGCGTCGAAGACGTCGAAGTCGACCGTGCCCATAGCTGCCCCTGACTGCTGGCGGAAGAACGACCGGAACGAGAACGTGTTCTCGTTTTCAACCTACCCCTCCCAGCACAGATGTGCTCGCCCGGCATCCGCGCCGAGGTGGGCCGACCGCAGACGGACCGCTAATCTGACGCACCGTCAGATATCGCAGCACGAGGTCACCATGTCTTCCACCACCGGCCCGCTCGCGGGCGTCCGCATCATCGAGAGCTCGATGCTCGGTCCCGCCGCCATCACCACCCAGCTGGCCGACCTCGGCGCCGAGGTCATCAAGGTCGAGGCGCCGTCGGGTGACTACATCCGGCAGATGACGTGGCCCATCGTCGAGGGCGTCTCCCTGATGCACCTCCACCTCAACCGGGGCAAGAAGTCGCTGGTCCTCGACCTGCGCAAGCCCGAGGCCGTGCAGACCTACCTCGACCTCGTGCGCGACGCCGACGTCGTCATCGAGGCCATGCGCCCCGGCGGCCTCGAGCGCCGGGGCCTCGGCTACGACAAGCTCCGCGAGGTGAACCCGGCCATCGTGTTCTGCACGATCTCGGGCTACGGCATGACCGGCCCCTACGCCGAGCTGCCCAGCCACGGCGTGGCCTACGACGTGTGGGCCGGCCTGGTGAAGCCCGAGATCACCGAGGACGGCTTCGCCGCCATCCCCGAGCACCCGTCCATGGGCATCCACGCCGGTCCGCTGTTCGGCGCCCTCGGCGTGCTCGCCGGCGTCATCAAGGCCCGCGCCACCGGTGAGGGCTGCCGGCTCGAGATCGCCCAGTCCGATGCCGCCGCCGCCATGGACTGGTACCGCTCCGAGACCTGGAAGGCCTACGAGCGCCCCGA
>CAZCVS010000327.1:0-4055 GCA_964501845.1 uncultured Iamiaceae bacterium | reverse complement strand
GGCGACCTCGACGACCTGCCCGAGCAGGCGTTCCTCAACGTGGGCGGCGCCGACGCCGCCCGTGCCAAGGCCGACGAGCTCCGCAAGTCCGCGGGGGAGTGATCACCCCATGACGATGACGGTGCAGGTCGTCTCACCCGAACGGATCCTCTGGTCCGGCGAGGCCGAGATGGTCACCGCTCGCACCATCGAGGGCGGTGACATCTCCTTCCAGACCGGGCACGCCCCCTTCGTGGGCGCGCTCCAGACGGGCAAGGTCATCATCCGCCCGGCCGATGCTGATCCGATCGTGTTCGCCGTCCACGGCGGGTTCGTCGAGGTCAGCAACAACGAGGTGTCGCTGCTGAGCGACGTCTCCGAGGCCGCCGAGCACATCGATGTCGAGCGGGCGCAGGCCGCGCTCGCCAACGCCAAGACCGCACTGGCCGCCGATCCGGTGGACCCGGCGGCGATCGAGGCCCTCCGGCGCGCTGAGCTTCGGCTCGACGTCGCGGGTGTGGTCCCGGTCTGACGACTCACCCAGCACTACCATGCCGGGGTCGACCCGGCTGCGGACCCCCGGGCGGGAGGGATGGATGATGAGCGAGCCGGAGACTTCTCCAGGCCCTCGTGGGCCGGCGAGCGCATTCCCTCGCCGGCCCGGCGATGGCATTCCCTCGCCGGCGACGGTGATGTCGACCTCCGTCGGCTCCTTGGAGGATGGGACGGCATCGAGCGGTGAGGCGTTCATCGAGACCCGCTACCTGCGCACCGCCGTCTCGCCCCTCGCCGCGATGGCGGCGGCAGTCGTGGCCATCGCCGCCGCGGCATGGGCCGTGGACTGGTCCAAGCTGGCGCCGGGTGCGACGGACCCGGTCCTCAGCTCCGAGTGGTGGCTCAACATCACCTCGGTGCTGCTCCCGGGCGAGCCGCTGCGCGCCTCGTCTTTCAGCCAGTCCCGGATGTGGGTGGCGCTGTCGCTGCTGATGCTCGCCGCCGCCGTGCTGAGCGCGTGGGTCGGCCGGATCGGGCGCAACCTCCGGGGCAACGAAGCCCCGTTCGGGGCGGTCCTGCCGCTCCTGGCGTTCCCGGCGTGGTGGATGCTGCCGATCACCCTCGGCACCACGGACAACGTCGACCGTTCCCGCGCTGACTTCCTCCTGCGCTACCTCGTGGCGTTCGGGATCTTGTTCACGCAGTTCCTCATCTTGCGCTGGCCGCTGCTCAACCGCATCTGGCGGGCGGGCCGGCTCCGCTACGACCTGGCCTCGATCATCTTGTGGCTGCCGATGATGATCCCGTGGTCGATGATCTTCCTCTCGACGTCGTTCACCTACCTCTCTGTCGGCAACGACGGCGACCCCGCGGACTCGCCGTGGGTGACGACCGTGACGATGTACGACTGGGCGCGCAACGTCACCCGCGCCACGAACCTCGGCATCTTCGTCCTGCTGGTGGTGGTGACGGTTGCCCAGCACATCGGGATCCACCGCGACCGGGCGGAGGAGCGGGACCGGCGGGCCGCGCGCGAGGTCAACCGGATCCAGATCTGACCAGAGGCCGGTGCCGGTCGATGCCGGCCGCGTCGGTCAGCTGAACTCGACGGCCGCGAACTCCTTGAGCTTCTCGAGGCGGTGGCGGGCGTTGACCTGGCGGACGGTGCCCGAGCGCGAGCGCATCACCAGCGACTGGGTGGTTGCGCCGCGGGAGTCGTAGTGGACGCCCTTGAGCAGCTCACCGTCGGTGATGCCGGTGGCGGCGAAGAAGCAGTTGTCGCCCGAGACCAGGCGGTCGGTGTCGAGCACCTCGGAGAGGTCCCATCCACCGTCGATGGCCGCCGTGCGCTCGTCGTCGTTGCGGGGCCAGAGGCGGCCCTGGATAGCGCCGCCCATCGACTTGAGGGCCGCGGCGGTGATGACACCTTCGGGCGTACCGCCGATGCCGAAGAGGATGTCGGCGCCGGAGTCGGGCCACGCGGTGGAGATGCCGCCGGCGACGTCTCCGTCGGGGATGAGGCGGATGCGGGTGCCGGCCTGGCGGATCTCGCCGATGAGCTCGTCGTGGCGGGGCCGGTCGAGCACCACCGCGGTCAGTTCGGTGACCCGCTTGCCGAGGGCCTTGGCCACGGCGTGGAGGTTCTCGGTGGGGGTGGCGGTGATGTCGATGACGTCGGCGGCCTCGGGGCCCACCGCGATCTTCTCCATGTACATGACCGGCCCGGGGTCGTACATCGAGCCCCGCTCGCTCACCGCGATGACGGCGATGGCGTTGCCCCGGCCGAGCGCCGTGAGCGTGGTGCCATCGATCGGATCCACCGCGATGTCGGCCTCGGGCGGGGTGCCGTCGCCGATGCGCTCGCCGTTGAAGAGCATCGGGGCGTCATCCTTCTCGCCCTCGCCGATGATCACGATGCCGTCCATGGGCACGGTCTCGAGCACGATCCGCATGGCGTCGACCGCGGCGCCATCGGCGGCGAGCTTGTCGCCGCCACCGACCCAGCGGGCAGCCGCCAGGGCCGCGGCCTCGGTCACGCGGACCAGCTCCATGGCCAGGTTTCGGGTGGGGACCTGCTTCTCGGGCATCTGAGGAATCTAGTCCCGTCACTCGCTTCGCTCCGTTCCTCGAACTGATCGACGGGCTGACGCCCGACCGCCTTCGCAGCTCGGCACGACTGCGTCGCACCTCGCTGGCTGGGGAGGACTCCGCAGGCTCCGTCCCCCCAGACCCCCCTGGGCTCGCTCCGCTCGGAACCCAAACCTCGCGCTCGTCGCTTGCATCCCATCGCAGGATGTGCCGGTAGCCTCGCCCCCAGTGCCGGAGACCATCGCAGCTGTCGACGTCGGGACCAACTCGCTCCACTTCGTGGTGGCTCGCACCACCGACGGCGACCGCTTCGAGGTCCTCACACGAGAGAAGGAGATGGTGCGCCTCGGGTCGGGCTCCACCGACATGAAGGAGCTGGCACCCGAGGCGATCGACCGGGCGGTCCATGCGCTGGCGCGGTTCCGCAAGATCGCCGACAGCCACGGGGCGCCGTTGCGCGCCGTCGCCACCAGCGCGGTGCGCGAGGCGGAGAACCGCAAGGACCTCCTGCGCCGGGCACGCAAGGAGGCGGGCGTCGAGATCGAGGTGGTGTCGGGTGTCGAGGAGGCTCGCCTCATCCACCTGGGCGTGCTGCAGGCACTGGAGCTGTACGACCGCCGCCTCCTGCTGTGCGACATCGGGGGCGGTTCCACCGAGCTGCTCGTCGGCGAGCAGGGCGAGGCCCTCGCCTCGGCGAGCTTCAAGCTCGGCGCCGTCCGCCTCACCAACCGCTTCTTTGCCGCCGAGGGGCTCCATCCCTCCGCGGTCGACTCGTGCCGCCGTCACATCCAGGGCGTGCTGGCATCGTTCGACCGGTCCGTGTCCGAGCACGGGTTCGAGGTGGCGGTGGGGTCGTCGGGCACCATCGAGCAGGTGTACCGGCTGGCCCGCGGCCTCGCCGGCGGTGAGCCGCTGCGCACCCTCAACGCCGCGGTGCTCACCCGCAAGCAGGTCGTGGCGGTGACGGAGGTCTTGATCGCCGCCCGGGCCGACGGGACCACCGATCAGGTCGCCGCCCTCGACCCGAAGCGGGCCGACATCATCTTGGCGGGTGCGCTCGTGCTCGAGGGTGTGGTGAAGCGCTTCGGCGTCAAGGAGATGGTGCTCTCGGAGTACGCCCTGCGCGAGGGCGTCTTCCTCGACACCATCGCCCGCCAGCGGGGCGGTTCACTTCCGCACCTGCGCGACGTGGCCCGCCGCAGCGCCAACGACCTCATGGCGGCCTGCGACGAGGACCCGGTCCACTCCGAGCACGTGTCCCGCCTGGCGCTGGAGCTGTTCGACGCGACCGCCGACCGCCACGGCCTGGGCGCCGATGCCCGCGCCCTGCTGGAGGCGGGGGCACTGCTGGCCAACGTCGGGCTGGTGATCTCCCACGGCAAGCACCACAAGCACAGCTACTACCTGATCCGGAACTCGGACCGGCTGGTGGGCTTCACCGACCAGGAGATCGAGGTCGTCGCCCAGATCGCCCGCTACCACCGCAAGAGCGC
>CAZCVS010000326.1:0-4064 GCA_964501845.1 uncultured Iamiaceae bacterium | reverse complement strand
GCTCGCGGAGATCATCGGTCACGCCGCGTTCGTGGCGCTGAAGCTGTTCGACGAATGACACGTAGTAGTTGTCAGGTGCTTCGGCCAACGCAAGGACCGGAAGGAACTGGGCCTCGATCCTCGACCGGAGGTCGTTGCGATCGCACCGGGTGACCAACAGGTGCCGCTCGCGGATCATCTGGGGCAGCCGGTGCTGGAAGATCGCCGTGATGAGCCCGGCCTTGGAGCCGAAGTGGTAGTGGACCGCCGAGTTGTTGGCCGACCCGGCCTCGGCCGCGACCTGGCGGAGCGACACCCCGTCGATGCCGCGCAGAGCGAAGAGACGTTCGGCCGCGACGACTAGCTTGAGCGCGCTCGCGGTCGGCGGGGCGGTGTCAGCAGTCGTCACGGCTCGTAGCCTGCCATGGAGTCGCGACGGCTCTCGACGACGGACTCACGCGTGGGTCGCGCCACGGCCGAACCCCATCGCATCCAGTGCCTGGTCGGCCGCGGCGAGCAGGGCAGTGTCACCGAGGTCGGCCCGGTCGACGAGGATGCCGACGTCCTTGGCGAGCAGCTCCCCGGCGAGCGGGCCGAGGACCTCGAGGTCGAAGCCGCCTCCGGCCACGACCTCGGCGGCGTAGCTGCGTCCGCTCCCGCTGGACAGGATCGTGGCGAGGGCCTGCTGGTCGAGTCCGCGTCGAGCGGCGAGGGCGAACACCTCAGCGGCGAGGGCGAGCTGGGCGGCGAACACGGTGTTGTTGAGGACCTTTGCCTCCTGTCCGGCTCCGAGGGGGCCGAGGTGCAGGACGGGGTCGCCAAACGTGTCGAGCACCGGCCGGCATCGGTCAACGACCTCGGCAGGTCCGCCGACCATGACGAGCAGTTCACCCTCGGCGGCCTTGTGGCCGCCTCCGCTGACGGGGGCGTCGACGATGTGCAGGTTGGGGTAGTCGTCCTGCAGGCGCAGGCAGGTGGCGGGGTGAACCGTGCTGTGGATGATGACGATGGATCCGTCGCCCATCCATTCGAGTGCGCCGCTCGGTCCGCGGAGGACCTCGTCGACACCGGCGTCATCGACGACGCACACGCAGAGGATGTCCGATGCGACACCGAGGTCGGCGGGGTTGTCGGCGTAGGACGCGGCGGTGTCCTGATACGGCTCGAGCGAAGCTGGGCGTCGTGCCCACAGCGTCGTCGGGAATCCTGCGTCGATGATGCGACGAGCCATCGGTCCGCCCTGGCTTCCGAGCCCGACGAAGCCGACCTGCACTGGTTTGGCGGTCATGCGTTCTCGATTCCTGCGTCGCGGGCGGCGCTGATGAGCAGGTCGTCGAGTCGGCGACCGAGCAGCCATCCCATGTAGACCGCGAAGTGCACGACAAGCTCTTGGAGCTCTTCGTAGGTGAGCTCCCCGAGGGTGAGCGCGGCGCGCAGGTGCTCGGCAGCCTGGTCGTCGATACCGGCCGCTGCCGCGCAGCAGATGCTGACGATGCGACGGTCGCGGCGGGTGAGGTGACGGTCGCGGGTCCAGATCTCGCCGTACAGGAAGTCGAGGTAGGCCCGACCTCGGAACGCGGTCGTCGCGGCCGGGCTGGGAGTGCCGTGGACGTCGAGGTAGGCGGCCTCGCCGCGGGTCCGGCGAGCGTCATCGTCGGCGGGCTCGGTCCACCGCTCGAAGTCATGTTCCTCGAGGGGCTGGTTGCGTTCTTCGGCGAGACGGAACGCAGAGAGCATGCCCTGCATGGACAGCACGGAGGCTTTTGGCCAGCCGAGTTGGGTGCCGAAGAAGAGGACGAACTCGTCGAACTCGGCGTAGGTGAGGTCGTCGCTGTTGAGCGCGGCCCACACATGGGTTTCGATCGGAGTGAGCGCGTCGGCCGAACCGACGCATGACAGGGTGATGAAGCGGCGGTCGCGAGGGGTGAGGACGCCTCGGCGCCACATCTCGCCGAACACGTAGCCGATGACACCGGTTTCGATGTAGGCGCCCATCGGGTTGGGGCTCTCGCTGGTCATGATCCGCTCGAACTCGGCCCGTGCATCCGCGCGGCGGTCCTCACTGTTGGCCCACTCGGACGTTCCGTCATGCAGGTCTTCAGGCATCGAGCTGCTCCTTGATCATGCGTTGGATGTAGGCCTCGGGGTCTGCCGCTCGCTCGCGCAGCTCGTCGTGGATCTCGGGGGCGGTCACCACGAGGAACTGTCCCGATGCCACGCCCTCGGCGATCAGCTCGCCGACCTCGGCGGGTTCGACGAGGGGGTGCTGCGGGGCACGTGGTGAGGTGGCTTCGCCGTGGAAGGCGATCTGCTCGAGGATGTTGGTGATGACGCCGGATGGGCACACCAGCGTCAGTCCGATGCCCTTCGGTCCCAGGTACAGGGCGAGGGCCTCGGACAGGCCGACGACGGCGTGCTTGGTCGACACGTACGGGAGGCGGTCGAAGCCGTAGCCGAGCAGGCCTGATGCCGACGCCGTGTTGACGACATGGCCGTGGCCCTGGTCGAGCAGGTGCGGGAGGAACACGAGGTTGCTGCGGGCCATGCTCATCAGGTTGAGGTCGATGACGCGTTCCCACGCGGAGATCGGCAGCGATTCTGGCGGGCCCATGGCGAGCACGCCGACGTTGTTCATGACGAGGTCGAGGCGGCCGAACTGGGCGAGGCACAGGTCGCGCAGCGCTTCGAGGTCGGCCTGCTCGGCGACGTTGACGGCCAGGCTCGCGGCGTCGCTGCCCGCGGCGCGCACCAGCTCCGCGGTCTCGGCGGCGCGGTCGGCGTCGAGGTCGCTGGCCACCACCGCGCAACCGCGGGCGCCGAGTGAGACGGCGGTGGCCCGACCGATGCCGCTACCGGCACCGGTGATGACGGCGGCTTTGCCCTGGAGTTCGAGGGGGATGGTCATGCGATTGCCACCGCCTTGGTGCGGACGAACTCGAGGAGGCCTTCGAGGCCGCCTTCTCGCCCGTACCCGGAGATGCCGGCGCCGCCGAAGGGCAGCTCGCAACCGACAACAGGTGGTGCGCCGTTGACGTAGACGCCGCCGGCTTCGAGCCGGGGGACGAGGCGGTTGATGCGGTGGACGTCGCTGGTCCAGAGGTACGACGCGAGCCCGTAGGCGGTTCCGTTGGCGATCTCGATTGCCTCGTCTTCGTCGCGGAAGCGGATGATCGACAGGACGGGCCCGAAGACCTCGACTTGGGCGATCTCGCTGGCGGGGTCGACGTCGCCGAACACGGTGGGCTCGACGAAGAAGCCGTCGGCCAGGTCCCCGGTGGGGACGCCGCCGCCGAAGAGGAGCTTGCCGGCGCCGTCGGCCTGGGCCCGTTCGATCATGGCGATGATCCGCTCTTGGGCGGCTCGGCTGACGACGGGGCCCATCCCGGTGGAGGCGTCGAAGGGGTCGCCGAGGGTGATGTCGCGGGTGAAGCCGATGACCTTGTCGACGACCTCGTCGTAGACGCTGTCGTGCACCAGCAGCCGGGTGGCCAGAGCACAGCCTTGGCCGGCGAGGGTCTGGTGCACTGACGCGGTGATGATGAAGGCGACCGCTTCGAGGTCGGCGTCGGGAAAGACCAGGCATGCCGACTTGCCGCCGAGCTCGAGCACGGCGGGCTTCAGGTTCTCGGCGCAGTCGGCGAGGATCGCCCGTGCCGCGGTGGGTCCGCCGGTGAAGCTGATCTTCTGGACCTTCGGATGCCGGACCAGGGCCTGTCCGGCTTCGGCGGTGCCGGGCACGACGTTGACGACACCGGACGGGATGCCCGCCTCGCGGACGAGGCCCATGAAGTGCTCCATCGCATAGGGCGTCAGCTCGGAAGGCTTGATCACGACGGTGTTGCCGGCGGCGAGCGCGGGGAGGACCTTCATGCCCACCGAGACGAGCGGACCGTTCCAGGTGATGATGATGCCGACGACCCCGTAAGGCTCGGGCACCGTGTAGGCCAGTTCCCGGCCGTGTGCCGGTGACGACGCGACCCGTCCTTCGATCTTGTCGGCCCAACCGGCGTAGTACCGGGCGTAGTCCACCACCGACGTGGCGGTGAAGTGGGCGATGCCGTAGGTCATGCCGTTGTCGAGCACCG
>CAZCVS010000325.1:0-4107 GCA_964501845.1 uncultured Iamiaceae bacterium | reverse complement strand
GAACACGTCCTCGAGCGTCTGGCGGCCGGCGCGGATGTCGGCGAGGGGCAGGTCCTTGTCGGCCAACCAGCTGGTCAGGGTCGAGATGTTGGACGGGGAGGGGTCGGTCTCGATGAGGTAC
Source organism: uncultured Iamiaceae bacterium (assembly GCA_964501845.1). GTDB lineage: Bacteria > Actinomycetota > Acidimicrobiia > Acidimicrobiales > Iamiaceae > Aquihabitans. Next base: position 3,986 of record CAZCVS010000325.1, on the reverse strand, counting down.
TCGCCCGGCGACGTCTCGTGCACGGCGGCGATCATCACCTTGCCGAGCGCCGCGGTGTCGATCCCGGCGGGCGCGCCGAAGCGGATCTCCCGGCTCCCGCCCGCCGCCATCAGCTGGTCGGGTGTGCCGACCGTAATGAGGTGGCCGCGGTCGATGATGACCACCCGGTCCGACACCTTCTCGGCCTCGTCGAGATCGTGGGTCGTCAACACGACGCACACGCCGTCGTGGGCCAGCTCCCGCACGGTGCTGCGGATGAGCTGGCGGCCCTGGACGTCGACACCCGCGGTCGGCTCGTCGAGGAACGCCACCCGGGGCTTGCCCACGAGCGCCAGCGCCAGGGACAGGCGCTGCTGCTCGCCCCCGGACATGTGCCGCCAGCTGTTGCGCCGCACGTGGGTCAGGCCGACCCGCTCGAGCAGCTCGGCGGGGTCGGCCGGGTCCGCGTAGAAGGCGGCGTGGAGCTCGAGGGCCTCGATCGGCCGGATGCCGGGGTACACGCCGCCGGCTTGCAGCATCACGCCGATCTGGGGGACGAGCTGCTCGTGCTGGGCGATGGGGTCGAGGTCCAGGACCCGCACCCGGCCTTCGGTCGGGCGGCGGTAACCCTCGAGGCACTCGATGGTGGACGTCTTGCCCGCCCCGTTGGGCCCCAGCACGGCCAAGACCTCGCCCGCCTCCGCGGAGAACGTCAGCCCGTTGACGGCGCGCGTGGAGCCGTAGGTGATGACGAGGTCGTCGACCTCCAGTGCGGGCATCACGGTCACGCTAGTTGCGAGGTGCAGCAACGCCGTAGTTCGCCAGACGGGCCGCCGAGTACCGTCGTTGCCCATGCTCGACATCCGCCGCATCCGCAGCGAACCCGCCGCTGTCAAGGCCGCCCTCGCCCGCCGGGGCATCGACACCGCCGACATCGACCGGGTCGCGGAGCTCGACGAGCGGCAGCGCCGCCTGGCCTCCGAGCGCGACGATCTGCGGGCCCAGATCAAGGGCCTCTCGAAGCAGGTCGGCCTGCTGCACAAGGAGGGCAAGGCCGACGAGGCCGCGTCGGTGCAGGCCCAGAGCCGGCAGCTGGGCGAGCAGGAGCAGGGCCTCGCCGCCGAAGCCGCCACCGTGTCCGAGGAGGTCCGAGACCTCCTCTTGCGCATCCCGAACACGCCGCACCCCGATGCGCCCGACGGGGCGGGGGAGGCCGAGAACCCGGTGGTGCGGGTCGTGGGCTTCGACCCTGACGGGTACGGCGAGCACCAGCGCATCCCCCACTGGGAGCTCGGCCCGACCTACGGCATCTTGGACAACGAGCGGGCGGTGAAGATCTCCGGCGCCATGTTCACGATGCAGCGCAAGGGCGGCGCCACCCTCGCCCGGGCCCTGCTCCAGTACGCGCTCGACCGCAACGCAGACGAGTTCGAGGAGGTGCGACCGCCGACGCTCGTCACCAGCGAGACCCTCACGGCCACCGGCCAGCTCCCCAAGTTCGCCGACGACGCCTACTGGGTGGAGCGCGACGACCTCTGGGCCATCCCCACCGCCGAGGTCCCGCTCACCTCGATCCACCGCGACGAGATCATCGACACGGCAGAGCTCCCGATGCGGTTCATGGCCGCCACCTCGTGCTTCCGCCGCGAGGCCGGCTCCGCCGGGCGCGACACCCGGGGCATGCTCCGCACGCACGAGTTCGACAAGGTCGAGATCTTCCAGTACACCACGCCCGAGCAGGCACCGGCGGAGCTCGACGCCATGGTCGCCCGAGCCGAGGCGGGCATCCGCGACCTGGGCTTGGCATACCGGGTGATCGAGATCTGCACCGGCGACATGGGCCAGGGCCACCACCGCTCGTTCGACATCGAGGTGTACGCGCCCGGCACCGACCAGTGGCTCGAGGTCTCGTCGGTCTCGTGGTTCAGCGACTACCAGTCCCGCCGCGGCAATATCCGCTACCGGCCGGGCGGGGGCGGCACGGCCATGGTCCACACCCTCAACGGTTCGGCGCTCGCCGTGCCGCGGGTCTGGGCGGCCATCGTCGAGACCTACCACCGCGCCGACGGCGGCATCGACGTGCCCCCGGCCCTGCTCCCGTACTTCCGCAACCAGACCCGCATCGCCTGACGTGATCACCGAACTGCCGGTCGTCATCGAGCCACCCGAGGGGGAGGCATCGTGGGGCGCGGCAGCCGTCGACCACCCCATGCGGGCGGTGACCCGCGCCGTGGCGTTCGACCCCGACGGCTGGACGCCCGAGCGCCAGTCCGAGGTGGTGGAGCTGTTCGACCGCCTCGCACCCGAGTGGAGCTCGCGCGACGTCGCCGGGCGCGAGCTGCCGATCCTCGATGCCCTTGACCGCGGGTTGGCGGCGCTGGCCCCCACCGGCCGGTCGCTGGCCCTGGAGCTCGGCGGCGGCACCGGCTTGTACTCCGGTGCCCTGGCCCAGCGGTTCTCGACGCTCGTGACCCTCGACCTCTCCTGGGAGATGATCCGGCTCGTGCCCGTCGGCGCCGCGCTCGCGGTGCAGGGCGATGGCTCGAAGCTGCCGCTGGTCGATGGAGCGCTCGACGTGTTGGTGCTCGTCAACATGTTCCTCTTCCCATCCGAGGTCGACCGCGTGCTCGCCCCCGGCGGGGTCGTGGTCTGGGTGAGCTCGCGGGGCCCGGAGACGCCGATCCACCTCACGGCCGGCGAGGTCGACCAGGCGCTCCCGGGACACTGGGACGGCGTGGGTTCGCAGGCCGGGTGGGGAACCTGGTCGGTCCACCGACGAGCGGATCGCCGGTAATCATCTAATTCCGATTGCATTGGTCGGGAATAGCCGGTACGGTCATCGACATGCGATCCGGCACCGCCTCCACGACGACCTGCGCTCGGCGCAGCGAGCGATGTTGCCGACGGAGCTGTTGAGCTCCCTCGCCCGATCTACCGCCCGCCCTCCGGTTCCCCTGCTGGACGGGTGGCGGTCGTGTCGGACCGGCTCTCCCTTGTCGGTCCGGCGTTGCAGGAGCGGCGGCGCGGACGACGCCTTGCGCCGCGCTGCCGCCCTGCTGTTCGCCCTCGCTTCCACTCGCCCGTTTCGTCCGGCTCCCCGGACCCTCGCCCTCGAGGCAGCCCCGTGTCCTTCTCCACCCTTCCCGACGTCGACCGCTCACCGGCCGCCCGGCGTGTGTCGCTCTCCCGTCCCGCCCGCCGACCGGTCGCCGAACCAGCGCTCGACCTCGACGCCCTGGTGGCCATCGCCCAGGGCCTGGCCCAGGCCGAGGACCTGTGGCGCCCGCACGTCTCGCACGATCCACTCAGCCGAACCAGCGTCCGGCTCGTCGCCACCGAGGCCTACGAGGTGTGGCTCCTCGGCTGGACCGACGGCCAGCGCGTCGAGCTGCACGACCACGGTGGCGCCAACGCGGCCTTCGTGGTGCTCGACGGCAGCCTCGAAGAGATCACGCTCGGCTTCGCCGGGACCACCACCAAGCGCCTCGCCGCCGGCGCGGTCGGGACCGTCGCCGCGGGTGTCATCCACGACGTCGTGAACACCGAGCCGATCGTGGCGACCAGCCTGCACGTGTACTCCGACCCCCTGCGCACGATGACGTACTACGACAGCGAGGGGACCCCGACCTACACCGAGCTGGTGGAGCAGGTGCCCGCCCTGCTCACCTCGGCCACGCAGTCCCGGTCGCTGCACCCGGCGAGACTGGACGGATGACCGACGAGGCCTCCCGGATCGACGTGAAGCTGGCCTCGGCGCGCGAGCGTATCGACCGGGTCGCGCCGGAGGACCTCGCCGAGGAGGTCGCGGCCGGTGCCCTGGTCGTGGACCTCCGACCCGATGCCGACCGGCGCATCGACGGGGACCTCCCCGGTGCGGCGGTCATCGAGCGCATCCACCTCGAGTGGCGCCTCGACCGCACCAGCGGTGCCGCGCTGCCCCAGGCGAGCGACGACCTCCGGGTCATCCTCGTCTGCAACGAGGGCTACTCCTCGAGCCTCGCCGCCGC
>CAZCVS010000324.1:0-4108 GCA_964501845.1 uncultured Iamiaceae bacterium | reverse complement strand
GGATTTCTCTGAGGAGGGTCCCCACTTCGGTGGGGGCCCTCTTCTCGTTTTGGCGTGCGCCGCTAGGCGGTGGGCGGGTCGGGGAGGCTCAGCGCCTTGATCGCATCGAGCTCGGCCGCCGAGGGCCACCGGCTGGTGATCACCCGCGGCGGGTCGAGATCAGGAACCGTGCGCCAACACGTCGTGCCGCACACCCGAGCGACGATGCTCCAGCGGGCGCGCGTGACGGTCGGTCCCTCGTCGACGGTGGCGGGCAGCTCGAAGAGCACGACGACATCGGCCTGTTGGAGCACGGTGACGGCGCCTTCGGTCCAGGTCGTGGAGCTGTAGGCCCCACGGTGGGGTGAGGGGAGCGCCTCGATCGGCGCCACGACGATCGAGCCCGTCTGCCCGGAGGCCGCCATCAGCGCCTCGAGCTCGGCTCGCTGCTGGTCGCTGCGCTGGACCTCGGCGTGGACCGTGCCGGGATGACGAGCAGGGTACGTCCGTGGATTGTCCGGAGGTTCGCTCCACCCAGACGCCGCGGGGCGCGGCGGGGAAGGCGGCGGTGCCGGGGGCAGCGGCCGATCGGGATCGGTGGGCGGTCCGGGGTCGGGCACGAGCAGACCCTACGAGCGCCGTCGGGGTCGGCGGCGATGCGCGCTCAGACCGGCGCGGGCGCCGCCGCTTCGTCCTCGGCGCGGTAGGACTGGAGCAGCGCTCGCTCCTGGTCCGGCTTGGGGAAGAGGAACCACACCAGCAGACCGCCGACCGCCACGGCGACCAAGCCGGCGAGGTAGGCCTTGTCCTGGCCGTCGACGAAGGCCTGGCGGGCGGCGGCGATGATCTGATCCGCGTACTGCGGGTACTGCTCGGCGGTGACCTCGGCGCTCGAGAACGACTTGGTCAGCTGGGCCTCGACCGACGAGGAGACCTTGGACGCGTCGGGCGACCCGGCGATGGCGGTGGAGAGGGCCTTGGCGTAGCCGGCGGTCAAGACGGCGCCGAGGGTCGACTGCATGATGGCCCCGCCCAGGTCGCGCTGGAGATCGGCGGTGCCCGAGGCCATGCCGGCCTTCGAGACGGGCACCGAGCTGGTGAGCGACCGGGAGGCGGGGGTGCCGGCGAGGCCGACGCCGATGCCCATGAGCGCATAGGCGAGCGCGACCACGGCGTAGTGCGCGTGATCGGTCCACAGCGTCAACATGGTCAAGAAGCCGGCGAAGCAGAAGGCGTAGCCCACCAGCAGCGTGTAGCGGGCGCCCTTCGTCTCGACGAGCTTGGCTGAGCGGGGCGCGGCCACGACCATGCACAGCGCGGCGGGCAAGATGGCGGCGCCGGCGCTCAAGGTGTCGTACTCGAGCACGTTCTGCAGGAACTGCTGGCCGATGAACATGGCCGCCATCAGTGACCCGAACACGATGATCCCCGCGCAGGCTGCGACCCAGAAGATGCGGCGGGCGGCGATGTCGAGGTCGTAGAGCGGGTTGGCCACCCGCTTCTGGCGCAGGATGAAGCCGGTGCCCGCGGCGAGCGCGACGGCGAAGAGCCCCACCGCCATCTCCCGCTTCGCGGGCAGGGGAGCGAAGTTGATGGCCAGGACCAGGCCACCGACGAGCAGCGCCGACAAGATGCCGCCGAGGTTGTCGACCGGCTCGGTCGCCTCGTTGACGTGGGCGGGCACGAAGCGCGAGGCGAGCACCAGCGCGGCCACCGCGAGCGGCAGGGTCACCAAGAAGACCGAACCCCAGTAGAAGTGCTCGAGCAGCGCGCCCGACACGAGGGGGCCGAGCGAGGAGATGGCACCGCCGAGGGCCGACCACAAGGCGATGGACTTGGTGCGTCCCGGCCCGGACCAGAGGGCGGTGATGAGCGCGAGGGTCGTCGGGTACGCCATGCCGGCGGAGACGCCGCCCAGCAGCCGCGCGGCGATCAGCACCTGCTCGTTGGGCGCGACCGCGGCGAGGATGCACGCGGGAACCGAGAGCGAGATGCCGAGGAGCAGCATCATCTTGCGCCCGTGGCGGTCGCCCAGCGCGCCGAGCCACAGGACCGAGGCGGCGAGGCCCAGCGAGTAGCCGACCGCGATCAGGTTCAGCGACGATTGCGAGGCGTCGAAGGCCGTTCCGATCTTGGGCAGCGCCACGTTGGCCACGGCGAGGTTCAAGTTGGCGACGGCGGCGACGAGGATCAGCGCGACGAGCACCAGGGCCGGCTTCTCGGGCGCTCGATCGACGGCTCCTGGGCTGGCAGCCGCGCTGGCTGCGGGGGTGTCGGCCACGTCTGCGCTTCCCTCCTGAGACGGGTTCCTGCCTGCTCACCCGATGGCTCGACAACCTAACCCGGCGACCTCCCCGGGTAGGGTGACGCTGTGGCCCCGAACGATCGATCTTCGTCGCGCGGCGGCACTGGTGGAAAGAAGCCCAGCACCGGGTCTCGCCCTGGTGCCCCCGGCGCTCGCTCCAGCTCCGGCAAGGGCGCAAAGCCGCGGTCGGGTGGATCCGGCGGCCGGGGCCAGGGCGGATCGGCCCGCCCCGAGCACGAGGAAGCCCGTACCGCAGGTCCCAAGACGTGGGGGAGCCTCGGCCGCAAGGGCGCTGGTCGCCTGACGGCCGACGAGTTCGACGCTCGCGACAGCGTCGGCGCGACCGGTCGCGACGATCGTCCTGCGCCGGCGTCTCGGGGCTCGGACCCCTGGGTTCGCGTCGACGATGTCCGCAGCGAGGCCGCCGGCGCGGTGAGCCGCGGCAAGAAGCCGCTGCCACCGAAGCCGGGCGCCCCCAAGCGCTCCAAGCCCAACGGGGCCAAGGCCGCGACCCCCAAGGAACGGCGCGGGCGGGACTTTCGCAACGCCGGGGCCGGCACCGGTGGTGCCGAGGCCAAGGCCGAACTGGTCAAGGCGCTCGGGGCTTCGCGGGGCGCCCGCGCCAACGAGAAGCTGCGCGACGCTGCCCATGCCTTCGAACGGGAGCGATACCAAGAGGCGCGCACGATCCTCAAGCCCCTCGCCGAGCAGGCACCGGGAGCGGCGACGGTCCGCGAGCTCCTGGGCCTCACCTACTACCGGCTCGGTCAGTGGAAGAACGCCGTCACCGAGCTCGAGGCGTTCCGGCAGATCACCGGCTCAAGCGAGCAGAACCCGGTGCTGGCCGACGCCTACCGGGGCCTGAAGAAGCCCCGTCAGGTCGAGGAGCTGTGGGACGAGCTGCGCGAGGCGTCGCCGTCGGCCGATCTGGTCACCGAGGGCCGGATCGTGATGGCCGGTTCGCTGGCCGACCGCAAGCAGCTCCCGGCGGCGATCGCCCTGCTCGAGAAGAGCCACCGCTCCACCAAGAGCCCGCAGATCCACCACCTGCGCCAGGCGTACGCGCTGGCCGACCTCTACGAGCGCGCCGGCGACATCGCCCGGGCCCGCGAGCTGTTCCGGTGGGTAGCCGGGCGCGAGCCCGACTTCGCCGACGCGGCCGAGCGCGCCAGCTCCATCGGCTGACCGTCACACCTCCTGGGTAGGGTCACCAGCGTCCTCCGTCGTCCGGAGGCCAGATCGACCGCCGCCGCGAGCGGCGGTCCGCAGTGCTCGACGGCGCGGCCGTCCTCCGTTCCGCTCAGCCGGCCTCGGCCGGCATGACTCATGGAGGGTTCCATGAACGTCGTCATCATCAAAGGTGTGCTGTCTCGCGCCCCCGAGGTCCGGGAGCTGCCGTCGGGAGACCGGCTCGGGCAGTTCGAGGTCACCGTCCGGGATCCGCAACGCCCCACTGCCTCGGTTCCTGTCGCCTGGTTCGATCCACCGGCGCGGGCGGTCGCGCTCGCCGCGGGAACGGAGGTCGTCGTCACCGGTGAGGTGCGCCGGCGGTTCTTCCGCACCGCGGCGGGCACCGGGAGCCGGACCGAGGTGGTGGCCTCGCGGGTGATCCCGGTCACCCAACGCAAGCGGGTCGCCACGGCCGTCGCCGGCGCCATCGAAGCCCTCGGAACGGTCGGCGGGTGAGGGGCCGCTCGAGCCCGAGGACGCGGGGAGCGGGTTGGGCGGGGCGCCAGAGCGTCGGCCAAGATGGAGGCAGCCAGCGTCTGACCAGGATGGGGAAACCGCAGCAATGAACCAGGACCAGCTCGAGCAGGTACGGAC
>CAZCVS010000323.1:0-4151 GCA_964501845.1 uncultured Iamiaceae bacterium | reverse complement strand
CCCGGCGCCGCCGTCAAGAAGGGCGACGTCGTCAAGTGCGTCGTCGTGCGCACCAAGAAGGAGAAGCGTCGTCCCGACGGCTCCTACATCCGCTTCGACGAGAACGCTGCCGTGCTGATCAACGACCAGCAGCAGCCGCGTGGCACCCGCATCTTCGGCCCGGTGGGCCGCGAGCTGCGGGACAAGAAGTTCATGCGCATCGTCTCACTCGCACCTGAGGTCCTCTGATGGCTGGTCTCAAGATCAAGAAGGGTGACCGCGTCATCGTCTTGTCCGGCAAGGACAAGGGCAAAGAGGGCGTGGTCCACCAGGCGCTTCCCGCCGAGGGCAAGGTCGTGGTCGAAGGCGTCAACACCGCCAAGCGCCACCGGGCCGCCCGCTCTGCCACCGACACCGGCGGCATCATCCACATCGACAAGCCGATCGACGTCAGCAACGTTGCCGTCATCAGCCCGTCCGACGGCAAGCCGACCCGTGTCGGCTACAAGTTCGAAGACGGCAAGAAGGTGCGCGTCTGCAAGCGCACGGGGGTGGAGCTCCCATGAGCGACAGCACCGAGACCATCGAGATCCCTCGCCTCAAGGCGAAGTACAACGACGAGATCCGCGACCAGCTGCAGGAGGCCCTCGGCCTCGGCAACGTGATGCAGGTCCCCCGCCTCGAGAAGATCGTGGTGAACATGGGCGTCGGCGGTGCCGTCGGCCAGGCCTCGCTTCTCGAGAACGCCGTCAAGGACCTCACCTTGATCACCGGCCAGAAGCCGCTGATCACCCGGGCCCGCAAGTCCATCGCCAACTTCAAGCTTCGTGAGGGCAACGCCATCGGCGCCAAGGTCACGCTGCGGGGCGATCGCATGTGGGAGTTCCTCGACCGGCTGATCGCCCTGGCGATCCCCCGCATCCGGGACTTCCGCGGCCTGCCGGCCCACAGCTTCGACGGACGTGGCAACTACACGTTCGGCGTCACCGAGCAGCTGATCTTCCCGGAGATCGACTACGACCAGATCGACCAACCCCGAGGCATGGACATCACCATCGTGACCACCGCCACCACCAACGCCGAGGGCAAGGCGCTCCTCGATGCCTTCGGGTTCCCGTTCAAGCGTGAAGGGCAGGCCAGCTGATGGCAAAGAAGGCGCTGATCAACAAGGCCAACAAGAAGCCCAAGTTCAAGGTTCGGGGCTACACGCGGTGCCAGAAGTGCGGTCGCCCGCACTCGGTGTACCGGAAGTTCAAGCTGTGCCGCATCTGCTTGCGAGACATGGCGCACGCCGGGGAGATCCCCGGCGTGACCAAGGCGACATGCTCACCCGTGTCCGCAACGCCAACGTCGCCATGCACGACGAGGTGAAGATGCCGTCCTCCAAGAAGAAGGAGGCCCTCGCGGCCCTCCTGAAGAAGGAGGGCTACATCGAGGACTTCAGCGTGGCCACCAACAACGACCGTCCGGGCAGCACCCTGACCGTCACCATGAAGTACTCGCCCGAGCGGGCCCGGACCATCTCCGGCCTCCGCCGGGTGTCCAAGCCCGGCCTCCGGGTGTACAAGCCGGCTCAAGAGGTCCCCCGCGTCCTCGGTGGGCTCGGTGTTGCCGTCGTCTCGACCAGCCAGGGTCTCATGACCGACCGCGAAGCGCGCAAGCGCAACGTGGGCGGCGAAGTCCTGTGCTTCGTCTGGTAGGAGCACCCATGTCCCGCATCGGCAAAGCCCCCATCCCCGTGCCCTCCGGCGTCGACGTCACCGTCGCCGACGGCCGGGTCACGGTCAAGGGCCCCAAGGGGTCCCTCGACCGTGTCATCCCGGGCACCATCACCATCCGCCAGGAAGGCGACGCGCTGCTCGTGGAGCGGCCCGACGACGAGCGCCAGAGCCGTGCCATGCACGGGCTGGTCCGCTCCCTGGTCAACAACATGGTCGTCGGCGTCACCGACGGCTTCACCAAAGAGCTCGAGATCATCGGCGTCGGCTACCGCGCCACCGCCAAGGGCCAAGACACCCTCGATCTCGCCCTCGGGTTCAGCCACCCTGTGGAGGTGAAGGCCCCCGCGGGCGTCACCTTCGACGTGCCGACCCCCAACCGCATCGACGTCAAGGGCTCCGACAAGGAGCTCGTGGGCCAGGTGGCCGCCGACATCCGCAAGCTGCGCAAGCCCGAGCCGTACAAGGGCAAGGGCGTGCGCTACCTCGGCGAGCACGTGGTCCGCAAGGCCGGAAAGTCCGGGAAGTAGGAACGATGAGCGATTCAGCGAAGCAGAAGCGCGAAGCCCGCATCCGCCGTCACCGGCGGGTGCGCAAGAAGGTCCGGGGGACCGCCGAGCGCCCGCGCCTGGCCGTGTTCCGGTCCAACAAGCACATCACCGCGCAGATCATCGACGACCGCGCCGGTCACACGCTGGCCGCGGCGTCCACCACCGAGCCCGCCCTCGCCGGCAACGGCGGCAACGTCGACGCCGCCGCCAAGATCGGCGAGCTCGTTGCCGAGCGGGCCAAGGCCGCCGGCGTCACCACCGTGGTCTTCGACCGTGGTGGCAACCTCTTCCACGGCCGCATCGCGGCGCTCGCCGAAGCCGCCCGCAAGGGCGGACTGGAGTTCTGATGGCTACCAACACGAACGACGCTCAGCTCCGCGAGTCGCGCGTCATCAACATCAACCGCGTGGCCAAGGTGGTCAAGGGTGGCCGTCGCTTCTCCTTCACCGCCCTGGTCGTGATCGGCGACGGCGCCGGTCGCGTGGGCCTCGGCTACGGCAAGGCGAAGGAGGTGCCCCTCGCCATCCAGAAGGGCACCGAGGAGGCTCGCAAGAACCTCTTCTCCGTCCCGCTGGCCGGCTCCACCATCACCCACCCCACCGTCGGGATCATGGGTGCCGGTCGGGTCATGCTCAAGCCCGCCGCGCCCGGTACCGGTGTGATCGCCGGTGGCGCCGCCCGCGCCATCCTCGAAGAGGCCGGCATCCACGACGTGCTCTGCAAGTCGCTCGGCTCCGCCAATCACATCAACGTCGCCCGCGCCACCATCGAGGGCCTCCGGGGCCTCAAGCGCCCCGACGAGATCGCCCGCCTGCGCGGCCTGGCGCCCGAGGAGTTCGTCCCCAAGGGCCTGCTCGACGCGTACAACGAGTCCGAGCGCGGGCCCGTGCAGTTCGAAGAGGTGAAGTGACGATGGCCGAGCTCAAGGTCACCCAGATCCGCTCCACCATCGGCGTCAAGCCGAAGACCCGCGGCACGGTCCGTGCCCTGGGGCTGCGTGGCATCGGCCAGTCCAACACCCTGCCCGACCGTCCTGAGATCCGCGGGATGATCGCCCGGGTGCCCCACCTGATCACCGTCGAAGAGGTCTGATCATGAAGGTCCATGATCTGCAGCCCGCTGCGGGCTCCAACAAGGGTCGGCGTCGCGTCGGTCGCGGCATCGGCGGCAAGGGCGGCAAGACCGCCGGCCGAGGCACCAAGGGCCAGGCCGCTCGCGGCCAGATCCCCGCCGCCTTCGAAGGCGGCCAGATGCCCCTGCACATGCGGGTCCCGAAGCTCAAGGGCTTCAACAACCCGTTCCGCGTCGAGTACCAGGCGGTCAACCTCGACACCCTCGAGGCCAGCGGCCTCGATGCCGTCAGCCCCGAGTCGCTGCACGCCAAGGGCCTCGTGTCCAAGGGCGCGCTCGTCAAGGTGCTCGGCCGGGGCCAGGTGACCCGCGCTGTCACGGTGCAGGCCCACGCCTTCTCCAAGTCCGCCGAAGAAGCCATCACGGCAGCGGGCGGTACGGTGGAGCGCCTGCCCCTCCCGTGGGGCGAAGGCCGCCCGCCCGCCAAGGGCAACCAGTTCACCAACCGCTGACCCGTCGGCCTGCGGGCCGCGTCGATCGCCGATCAGGAGCGCGAGTTGTCGACCCTGCGCAACGTCTTCAAGATCCCGGAGCTCCGCAACAAGCTCCTCTTCACGCTGATGATGATCGCCGTGTACCGGCTGGGGGCGCACATCCCCGTGCCGGGCATCGATCTCGGGCAGATCAAGGAGATCCAGGAGCGTTCGAACTCGAGCGGCGTGCTGAACCTGCTGCAGACCTTCTCCGGCGGCGCCATCACCCAGTTCGCGGTGTTCGCGCTCGGGATCATGCCGTACATCACGGCGTCGATCATCATGCAGATCCTCGCGGT
>CAZCVS010000322.1:0-4172 GCA_964501845.1 uncultured Iamiaceae bacterium | reverse complement strand
CTGCCCGCAGTGCATGCACCAGGCCTCGGTGGGGTTCCACTGCCCCGAGTGCACGAAGGCCGGCGCCCAGAAGGTGTACCAGGGCGTCACCGCCCTCGACGAGCGGCCCGTCATCACCCAGGTGCTGATCGGCGTCAACGTGGCCGTGTTCCTCATCGCCCTGGTGGCGGGCGGGGCCGCCGCCGCGAGCGGCGGCAGCTCGTTCCACGACGCCTTCGCCCTGACCGCCAAGCTCTGGGAGCGCCCCGACGGCCTCTGGAGCGGGCCGGTGCCCGGCTCCGAGATGATCGGCGTCGGCGCCGGCGAGTGGTACCGCATCGTCACCTCGGCGTTCCTGCACTACGGCATCGTCCACATCATGTTCAACATGTACGCGCTGTGGGTTCTGGGCCCGGTCATCGAGAAGGCGGCCGGAAAGGTCCGCTTCGGCATCATCTACGCCCTGTCCCTCGCTGCGGGCTCCCTGGGCGCGCTGCTGCTCAGCCCCCAGGACATGACCGCGGGCGCGTCGGGTGCCGTCTTCGGGCTCATGGGGGCGCTCTTCATGGCGCACCGCTCGGCCGGGGTGCCGCTGAAGAACTCGCCGCTGCTCGGCATCTTGATCTTCAACCTGGTCTTCACGTTCGTGGTTCCCGGCATCTCGGCGGGCGGCCACGTGGGCGGGCTCATCGGAGGGGCGTTCGCCGGGTGGCTGATCTTCGACCTGGGGCGCCGCCCGGGCATCGACCAGCGAGCGATCGTCGGTGGCGGCCTCGGCGTCATCGTGGCGCTGCTGGCCATCGCCATCGCCTTCTCGACGTCGTTCCAGCCGACGTTCTGATCCGGCGGCGCCGAGATCCGTCGGGCTACGTCGAGCTGCGGCCGCTCTCGACCAGGGCCTTCAGGACCCGGAGGTTGCGCTTCCAGATCTGGCGCATGATGCGCCCGCCGACGACGCCGCCAATGGGGCCGCCGAGCCACCAGGGGAACCTCAGGCGCTCGTCCCAGGTGAAGCGGGTCCGGCCGCCGCGGGCCTTGGTGACGGTGAAGCGGCCGGTCCCGGTGACGAGCCCGACGTGGCGGACGCCCATGAGCTTCCCGTCGCGCCAGTCGGTGATCTCCATCTTGTCCGTGAGCCGGATGGGACCGACCTTGGTGAGGCAGTCGAACGTCGTGCCCGCCCCGGAGCGCCGGCGGGAGGTGAAGCGGATCTCGGCGGCGTCTGCCATCCAGTCGACGTGGCGGTCGATGTGGCGCACCTCGTCCCACACCTGTGCCGGCGGCGCGTCGATGATGGTGGACACCCGGATGCGACCCATGGGCCGAGGTTACGAGCGCCGATCCGCGATCCCCGCTTTCGACCAGGGCGGAGATCAGCGCGGGTGGGCCGGGGCGTCCAGCCGTCTGGCAGGCTGACCGGCGATGGACTCCACGACGCTGGCGGTGGTCGCATCGGGCATCGCGCTCCTGGGCATCGCTGCGGTCGTGGGGATCGCCGTGCGGGCCGACGGGGCGCTGACGATCCGGTCGCTCGGACTGCCCGTCGCGGTCGTGGCCGTCGCCGCGCTGGTGGCTGCGGTGCCGGCCGCGGAGCTGGCCCGCTCGTCGACGACCTTCGCCGTCGCCCACCTCGCGTACCTGGTGGTGGCGATCGCCGTGCCCGCGGTGGCACTGGCGGTGCTGCTGGCTGCCGCTGTGCGCGGCGCGACCTGGCCGGTCTGGGTCGTCGCCGCGGTCCTGCTGGTCCCCGCCCCCGTCTCCTGGTACGCCACCCACGTGGCGCCGTTCCGCCTGCGCGTGGAGCGGGCCGAGGTGGAGCTCCCGCCGGAGCGGGCTGGATCGGACTCGATCCGCGTCGGCGTGCTCTCGGACCTGCAGACGACGCGCATCACGTCGTACGAGGAGGATGCCGTGACCAAGCTCCTCGGCCTCGATCCCGACGTCATCTTGCTGCCGGGCGATCTGTTCCAGGGGAGCGAGGCCGAGCTGCGCCGCGAGCTCCCGGCCTTCCGCCGGCTGCTCGGCCGGCTGGAGGCGCCCGGCGGGGTGTACGCCGTCCGGGGCGACACCGACACGGGTGACCGGCTCGACCGGCTGGTCGTGGGGACCGACGTGCAGATCCTCGACTACGAGGTGGCGGCCGTGCGGATCGGCGACCGCTCCGTTCGCATCGCCGGCAACGCCCTGCTCTGGGCGCACGCCCCGGCGGTGGAGCTGCGCCGCGACCTGCTGGCCAGCAGCGACCGCACCGTGCGCATCCTGCTGGCGCACCGGCCCGACATCGTCCTCCTGCTGCCGCCGGATTCCGGTGTCGACCTCACCGTCGCCGGCCACACGCACGGCGGCCAGATCGCGCTGCCGTTCGTCGGGCCGCTGGTGACGTTCTCGAGGGTGTCCCGCTCGGTCGCCAGCGGTGGCTTCCACGACGTGAACGGCAACGAGCTGTTCGTGAGCACCGGGGTCGGGCTGGCCCGCCTCGACGCGCCGCAGATCCGGTTCCTGACCCGCCCGGCGGTCGGTCTCGTCATCCTCCGCTGAGCGTTCGGGTCGTCGCGATCAGCCGGCGAGGAAGGCGGCGACGTCCTCGGGGGCGACGATGTTGATGGGGACGCCGGTGCCCTGCTCGAACCCGCCGGCGCTGTGGACCCGGGGCGTGATGTGGGCGTGCCAGTGGAACGGGTCCTCGGAGCGGTGGGGCAGCGTGTGGAACACGATGTTGTAGGGGACGTCGCCGAGCAGCGTCCGCAGGCGGGCGAGGGCGTCGCGTATGGCGGTGCCCGTCGCGACCAGCGATCCGGGAGCGGCGTGGTGCAGGTGGCCCTCGTGGTGGACTGGGACGACCAGCAGCTCGAAGGGCATGCCGCTCCACCAGGGAGCGATGACCGCGACGTCGTCATCGAGGGCGATGGTGCGGTGGCCCGCAGCGCGCTCGGCCTCGATGGTGGCGCACAGCAGGCAACCGCCCTCGAAGCGCCGGAACCCGGCGAGCTCCTCGATCAGCTCGCCCGGCACGAACGGGATGCCGAGGAGCTGGCCGTGGGGATGGCGGCGGCTGGCGCCGGCCGCCGAGCCGTGGTTGACGATGGCCTGGCTGTAGCGGATGCCGGCGGTGGCGGCGTGGTCCTCGAGGCGGTCGCGCAGCGCGGCCATCACCAGGCCGGTCTGGCGGTCGTCGAGGTCGGCCCAGCTGTGGTCGTGCTCCGGCGTCAGGACCAGGACCTCGTGGATGCCGCGGGCGGGGGCCTTGGCGAAGAGCGGCCCGAGCCGGGTCACCTCCATCTCGCCCGCGCCCTCGAACGCCGGGTAGCGGTTGGGGACGACGCGCAACGACCACTCGCCGCTGGTGCCGTAGGTCTCGAGGGCCGGCGGCAGCTCTTCCTCGTGACCCGGGCAGAACGGGCAACCCGATGCGGGATCGTCGACCGGATGGCGCTGGTCGGTGGCGAAGTCCCCGGGCCGCGATGCCCGGCCCGTGGCCACGGTCACCCAGCGTCCGGTGAGCGGGTTGAGCCGAAGTTGGTTCACTCCCAGCATCGTACGCAGCCCCACCGGCCGGCATCGTCGCTGTTCGCGGGATGCGACACTGGGCCCGATGGACGGCTACGACCCCGCGACCTACGGCGACCGCTTCGCGTCGGTCTACGACGACTGGTACGCCGGCATCACCGACGCGGCGACGTGCGCCGCCCTGCTCGCCGAGCTGGCCGACATCGAGCACGATGCGGGCGGCGGACCGGTGTTGGAGCTCGGTGTGGGCACGGGCCGGCTGGCCCTCCCGCTGAGCGCGCTCGGTGTGCAGGTCGTCGGCGTCGACACCTCTGCCGCGATGCTGGCCGAGCTGGCCGCCAAGCCCGGTGGCGAGGCGGTCGAGGCCGTGGTGGGCGACATGGTGGACCCGCCCATCGGCGATCGGTCGTTCGCGGTGGTGTTCGTGGCGTACAACACGCTCTTCAACCTGGTCGACCCCGACGACCAGCGGCGGTGCATCGCCGCGGCGGCCAAGCGGCTGCTGCCGGGTGGGTCGTTCGTGGTCGAGGCCTTCGTGCCGGCACCGGGCCGGGCCCAGCAGTCGGTGGCGCCGCGGACCATCACCGCGGACCGGGTGGTGCTGAGCGTGAGCCAGACCGACGCGGCCCGGCAGGAGGCGATGGGCCAGTACGTCGACATCACCGAGGCCGGGATCGCCCTGCGCC
>CAZCVS010000321.1:0-4179 GCA_964501845.1 uncultured Iamiaceae bacterium | reverse complement strand
GCACGGTGATCTCCCCCAACGTGTCGAGGCCGCGGATGTCGACGAGGATCACGTTGACGACGTTGCGGCCGTGCCCGTCGGGAAGCGCTCGCTCGGACATCTCGAGCGACACCGGCTCCGGCGCCCGCAGCGGCGACACGCCGATCGCCATCAGCACCACGAACACGCCGACCGCCGCCGACGTCGCCAGCCGCGCGACCGGACCGACGGTCGGGCGGCGGCGTTCGAAGCGGTCGGGGAGCTGCCGCAGCACGAGCAGGAACACGACGACCGCCAGCGTCTCGACGGCGAACTGCGTGAGCGCCAGGTCGGGTGCGCCCTGGACCACGAACAGCGCTGCCATCCCGTACCCGACGACGCCGAGGAGGATCGCCGCCGCGAACCGCCGGGGGACGACCGTGGCCGCCACCGCACCGGCGATCAGCAGGGCGGCGATCGGGAGGTGGATCGGCCGACCGATCACCTCGGGCCAGCCCGACCACCAGCTTCCCAGCAGCATCGCGGTGGTCGGCGCCAGCGCCGCGGTCGCCAGGACCACGGCGACGTAGATGGGCAGCGAGCCGGACTGGACGATGCCCGTGACCCGTGCCGCCCCGCTCAGGACGTGCCGCACCGTCGCCTCGTACACCTGCAATCCGGACACGGGAGGGGCGAGCCGCTCCTGCAGCGCGGCCACGCCGCGGCGCCACTGGAACAGCACCAGGCCGCAGGCCAGGGCGGCGACCGACAGCAGGAGCGGCGCGGTCAGCCCGTGCCACAGCGTGAGGTGCGCGCTGGCGCCCGGGTCGAGCGCGTCGGCGGCGCGGTCGACGAGGCCCGACCACAGAGCCGGCGCGACCCCCAGGACGATCGACCCGGCAGCCAGCACGGCGCTGGGCGCGACGAAGCCCCATCGAGGTGCATGGTCGGCGAGTGGACGGTCGCCCGGTTGCCCGGCGATCAGGTCCGGGCGGAGCAGCGCGCCCAGGAACCGGAGGCTGTAGGCCACCGTGAGGACCGATCCGGCGACGATGCCGCCCAGCACCAGCCGTTCACCGGTGGTGCCGTCGACGAAGGCGCCGTAGGCCTCCTCCTTGGCGATGAACCCGGCCAGCGGAGGGATCGCCGCCATCGATGCCGCGCTCACCGCGGCGACCACCTTGACCGGTGCCCAGCCGGCGCCGAGCGTCGGGAGCCGGCGGAGGTCGCGCGTGTGGGTCGTGTGGTCGACGATCCCGACCACCATGAACAGCGCGGCCTTGAAGAGTGCGTGGGCCAGGATCAGCGCGCACCCCGCAGCCGTCGCCTCGGGTTGGCCGATCCCGAACAGCACCATGAGGAAGCCGAGCTGGCTGATCGTCCCGAACGCCAGGAGCTGCTTGAGGTCGAAGGGCCGTAGCGCCCGCAGCCCACCCGCGATCATCGTCACCAGCCCGACGGTCACCACCAGCGGCCGCCAGATTCCAACGTCGGCGAAGGCAGGTGCCAGCCGGGCGACCAGGTAGATCCCGGCCTTCACCATCGCCGCCGAGTGCAGGTAGGCGCTGATCGGCGTGGGGGCCACCATCGCCGCGGGGAGCCAGCTGTGGAACGGGTACTGCGCGGACTTCGTGAACGCCCCGACCAGGATCAGCACCAGGGCCACTCCTGTCGTCGTTCCCGTCGGCGGTGCCGACACCAGCTCGCTGAGCTGGAACGTACCGGCCTCCCGGCCGAGCGTGACGAGCCCGGCCAGCATCGCCAGACCGCCCGCTCCCGTCACCAGCAGGGCGTGCTGAGCCGCGGACCGGGCTTCGACGTCGGTGTCGTTCGAGCCGATCAGCAGGTACGAGGTGACCGACGTGAGCTCCCAGAACACGAACAGGAGGAGCAGGTTGTCGGCGATGACGATGCCGAGCATCGAACCGGCGAAGAGCGTCAACAGGCCCGCCACCCGACCGGTGCTCCCGGTCCCCGGGAAGTAGTACCAGGAGTAGGCGTACACCAGGGCGCCGATCCCCGAGACCAGCACGATCATCAGCGCGGCGAACGAGTCCACGCGCAGATCGACCGCCAGATCGAGCGCCGGCACCCAGTCGGCCCGGGCCGTGACGCCACCTCCGGCGATGCGGTCGCGGTTCACGATGGCCCAGGCGATCACCGCCACCGGTGCCGCCGCCCCGACCACCCACACGGACCGGCCGAGCCGTCGGCCACCGACGAGGGCCACCGTCCCGCAAGCCGCGTGCAGGGCGAGGAGTCCGAACAGCATGGTGCCTCCTCTACGTCGGCAACCACGTCAACGGTTCAGGCCTGGCCCAACCTGCTCGCTCCCACCCGGTGGCGCGACAGCTTCGGATCGAAACGGTCCCGACCCGTGGGATAGTGATGCATGGACCGTTCTGTCTCCTGTCGCTTCGATGCAGAGCTGGACGGCGTCTCTGATGTGATCTTGTCGTTCGCCGTCGCGGATGCGGCCCACCTCGCTTCGGAGTCGATCGCCGTCACCCTCGGAGGCTCGCCGATCGAAGTGGACGAGCTGGCCGAGGAGCACGGGACCCGGTTGCACACCGCCTCGTCGGTCGGCCCTGGCCGCATCGAGGTCACGTACACCGCGTCGATCTCCGGGAGGGCCGAGCCGCCACCGGTGACACCGATCGATCTGATCCGCTACACCCGTCCCAGCCGCTACTG
This sequence comes from uncultured Iamiaceae bacterium, assembly GCA_964501845.1. Taxonomy (GTDB): domain Bacteria; phylum Actinomycetota; class Acidimicrobiia; order Acidimicrobiales; family Iamiaceae; genus Aquihabitans. The sequence goes on along the minus strand of CAZCVS010000321.1, from coordinate 1,527 downwards.
CGAGTCCGACCGGCTGGCCCCGTTCGCCCGGGCTGAGTTCGGGTCGCTCAAGGGCCTCGACCTGGTGGAAGCGGTGTCGAGCTGGGTCGGCACCCGCATCGTCTACATCTCCGGCTCGAGCCGCCCCACCGATGGCGCCGTCGCCACGCTGCTGGCCGGCCAGGGCGTGTGCCGGGACTTCGCCCACCTCGTGGTCGCGATCCTCCGCGGCTGCGATCTCCCCGCCCGGCTCGCGTCCGTCTACGCCCCCGGCCTCCAGCCCATGGACTTCCACGCGGTGGCCGAGGCCTACGTCGATGGCGCCTGGCTGGTCGTCGATGCCACCTGCCTGGCCCCCCGCAGCGCCATGATCCGCATCGCCACCGGGCGCGACGCCGCCGACACGGCCTTCCTCACCACCACGGGCGACCGCGTCGACATGGGCTGGCTCGAGGTGATGGCCATCACCGAGGGCGCGCTACCCGGCGACGACATGGACGTGCCGGTGCACCTCGGCTGATCCGCCCCCGGCCCCTGGGGCGGGCCTCAGGTGATGAAGACGGGGACGCCGAGCGGCAGCTGGAGGTCGACCAGCTCCTGGACATCGCCGTTGCGCAGGCGGACGCACCCGTGGGAGACGGCCTGGCCGATGAGCTCGGGCTGGTTGGTGCCGTGGATGCCGACCTGTCCGTCGCCGCCGCCGAACTCGCTCAGCGTGTCGGAGTGCATGGCCAGGCCGAACGCATAGGGCCCGTACGCGCCCTCCGGTTCGGTGTTCTCGATCAGCTCGGTCACGTACGTGCCGTTGACGGGGGTGGGGTTCTCGTCGGTGCCGATGGCGATCTCGGCGGTGAACACGCCGGTGGTGTCCTTCTCGACCCGCAGCGTGCGGCCCTTGAGGTCGACGAAGATCCGAAACGGGGTCCTGGTCACGGTGACGGACGACTGCGGCATCCAGCCGGTCGAGCCGTTGGGGCGGTCCCGCAGGGCCACTTGGTACCAGCCGGGAACCGCGGGCGTGGCGTCGGCCGACGCATCGCCGACGATCGCGAACGTGGTGGGGGCTCCGGCGTCGGTCTTGGGGCCGACCTCGATCGGCGCCGAGCTGGTCGATGCCTCGGTGTAGACCTCGGGGTCGCCGACCGGAGTGGCGATCCAGCCGAGCAGGTCCTCGGGGCCGAGCGTGAGGTCGACCGGCTCCGGCGCGGTGGTGGCGGGCGCTGCGACCGTGGTGGTCGTGGCCGGGATCTGCGGCGGCAGCGAGCCCAACGAGGCCCGCTCGCCCGAGCACGATCCCAGGAGGGCGATCACCACGGCGATCGCGGCCACGACGCCGATCGCGGACGCCGCGCTCCGGGAGCGGCGGCGAACGCGGGCGTCGATCGTCGGTGGCACGGGCGGCGATGGTACTCGGCGCTGGACTCGGTCCGTCCTCGCCCCCCGGCGGGGGGCGGTCGGATTCGTCACTTGACCGACCAGTCAATACAGTTCCCACCCATGGAGATCAACGGCATCAGCGCAATCGTCACCGGTGGGGCATCGGGTCTC
>CAZCVS010000320.1:0-4244 GCA_964501845.1 uncultured Iamiaceae bacterium | reverse complement strand
CCCCGTGAAGATCGCGACGGTGAGGTAGTTGCGATAGAACTCCGACACGGCTTCGAACCTTAGTGATACGTCTCACGAGGGGCCAAAGGGAGCCGCCACCTGGGGTGGCCTCATCCAGGGCAGCGAGGAGCAGGCCAACGAGCGGCCGGGTTCGAAACCTCCGCCACCGCCCGACACCCATGTCAGAAGGCCGCCATCGCAGACAGCAGCGGACGTTCACGGCGCCGGTGGCGTGACGCTGCACCGGCGCGAACTGCGATCCAGCTCGACGACGGCTGTGGAATGCTCGCAACAACGTGAGCGCCGTCGTCAGGTCCACAACCGCAGACGATCTCGAGATGGTGGCGGCGCGACGCATCGAGTTCCTCGGCGCGGTGCGCGGACCGGACTTCCGGCCGTCGCACGACTTCGTCGAGAGGACCCGTTCGTGGATCGCCGCTGAGCAGCACGCCGGTCGGCTGCACAGCTGGGTTGCGGAGGACGGGCCGGAGTTCGCCGGGATCGTGTCGCTCCTGCTGTGGCCGCGACCGCCTCAGCCGGAGGACGCCCGGACGGTCGAGGGCTACATCATCAACCTGTACGTCCCGACCGCCCACCAGCGCCAGGGCATCGGACGCCAGCTCCTCGGTCACTGCCTTGCGACCGCAGACGAGTTCGGGGTGCGGAAGGGCGCCCCAGCGAAAGGGACGGGCAGCTCAGCCGTCCGCATCGGGGGCGAGCAACGAGGTGACCCGTGCGTGTGTGGCTGGGTCAGCGGCGAAGACCAGACCGGTGCGCTCGCTCCACGGCTCGTAGTCGGACCCGTCGAGACGGGCGGCGCGGCCGCCGGATTCCTCCAGCAGCAGTGCACCGGGCGCGTGGTCCCAGACCAGTGTCCTCCAGCAGAAGACGAAGTCCAGCTCACCCTCGGCGACGAGCGGGTAGTTGATCCCCGCAGCACGCCGGTTCTCGCTCATCCGCCCGAACGCGGTGAGCCGCCCCTCGACCCGGCTCCTGGTCGCCGGCTCGAGCAAGCGGGTGATCGCGACGCCGTGGAGATCGGCCAGAGCGCTCGGAGCGGGAGCCCGCACGAGGCGGCGGCCGTCGACGAACGCGCCGCCACCGCGGACCGCGGTGTACATCCGATCGGTGACCGGGTGGTAGATCCACGACGCCACCGTCTGCCCGGCCTCGACGAGCGCGACCATCACCGCGAACTCGGGCGACCCGGCGACGAAGTTGCCCGTCCCGTCGATCGGGTCGATGACCCAGACCCGATCGCACGACCGGGCAGCAGCGAGCACCTGGGGATCAGCGGCCACCGCCTCCTCGCCGATCACCGTGGAGCCGGGCAGATGACCGCTCAGGAACCGGCTGAGCTCGATCTCGGCCTCGGTGTCGGCCACGGTGACCAGATCATCGGGCCCCTTCTCCGTGACCTCGTCGTCGGCCAGTTGGCGGAACCGGGGCAAGACGATACGCGCCGCCACATCTCGAATCGCGTCGGCCACCGCATCAAGATCTGGATCTGCTGCCACGCCCCCAGTCTGGAGCGCGGGCGAGCGGTTCAGCCGCCTGCGGAGACCTCGATGGGGTCGGCCGCGGGGCCGGGCCGGGGTTGGGAGATGGCGACAGCGGTGCGGGTCGCCTGGGTCAGCGGCCCGGGCACGAGACCGACGCCGATGGTGACCACCAGAGCGATCACGATGGCGGCGCGGGCACCGAACGGAACGGTCAGCTTGGGTCCGGTGACCTCGGCGTCGCGGTCGTACATGGCCAGCACGATCCGCAGGTAGACGAAGGCGGAGATGACCGAGCTGAGCATGGCGATGAGGGCCAGTGGGAACGACCGGGCGTCGACCGCAGCACCGATGACGCCGAACTTGGCGAGGAAGCCCGACGTGAACGGCACGCCGGCCTGGGCGAGCAGGAAGACCAGGAAGGCGAAGGCCAGCAGCGGCGAGCGCTTGGCCAGGCCGTTGTAGTCCGACAGGTCGTGGGCGTTGTCGCCGGAGCGGCCGACGATGGTCACGACGCCGAAGCTGCCGGCGACCATGAACGTGTAGGTGGCCAGGTAGAAGAGGGCGGCGCGGGTGCCCTGGGTGCTGGCGGCCTCGATGGCGATGAGGATGAAGCCGGCGTGGCTGATGGACGAGTACGCCAGCATCCGCTTCACGTTGGTCTGGCTCACCGCGAACAGGGCACCGACGAGCAGCGTGGCGACCGCCAGCGCGTAGATCATCGGCTGCCAGTCGGCCCGGTAGGTGCTGAAGGTGTAGGTGAAGACCCGGATCATCCCGGCGAAGCCGGCGACCTTCACCCCCGAGGCCATGTAGGCCACGACGGGGCTGGGCGAGCCTTCGTAGACGTCAGGCGTCCAGGCGTGGAACGGAACCGCCGCCACCTTGAACCCGAGGCCCACCAGCAGCAGGGCGAACCCGGCCAGGAGCATCACGTTGTTGGTGAGCACGTTGGTGGCCAGGAAGGTCTGGATCCTGGTGAAGTTCGTGCTCCCGGTGGCGCCGTAGACCATGGCGATGCCGTAGAGGAAGAACGCCGAGGAGAAGGCGCCCAGCACGAAGTACTTGAGGGCGGCCTCGCCGGAGCGGGCCCGGCGGACGTGGATGCCGGCCAGCACGTAGACGGCGATGGAGAGGATCTCCAGGCCGATGAACAGGACCAGCAGGTCGTTCGCGCCCACCATGACCAGGCCGCCGGCGGCGGACAGCAGCATCAAGACGTAGGCCTCGGCACCCTCGAGGCGCTCGCGCTGGAGGTAGCCGTGGGTGAGCAGGGCGGCGAGGACCACGGAGCACAAGATGGCCACGCCGAGGTACAGGCTGAGGCCGTCGACCACGACGGCGTCGGACACGGCGGAGATCGGGCCGTCGTCGCGCACCCGCCACCACAGGACCACCGACGAGACGATGGCGGCCAGGGCGACGACGACCGTGAACCCGGCGTGCCACGGAACCTTGGGACGGCGAGGGGTGAGGGCGCCCGTCACCATCAACACGACGGCGCCGCCCAGCACGATCAGGACGGGCAGCATGACCGACCACTCCACCGACGGGGTGGCCAGACGCTCGACTTGGGCCAGCATCAGTTGCCTTCCTCGCTGCCGTGCTCGCCACCGTGGCTGTCACCGTGGTCGGTGGCGTGTTCGCCCTCGGCTCCGGCCTCGGCGCGGCGCTCGGACTCGGGAACCACCTCGTCGCCCTCGGTGGCGACCGCAGGCTCGGCGTGGTCGGAGTGGTCCTCGACGTGGTGCACGAGCTTGTTCACGGCCGGCTCGATGCGCTCGAGGAACGGCTTGGGGAACAGGCCCATGAACACGATGAGGAAGAGCAGCGGGGCCATGACCAGGCCCTCGGTGAGACGGATGTCGCGGAAGTCCTTGTTGGCCTCGTCGGGCTCGCCGTGGAAGACCCGCTGGTAGGCCCACAGCAGGTACAGGGCGGCGAGGATGACGCCGACGACGGCCACGACCGCCCACCACTGCACGGTGAGGAACGCGCCGATGAGGATCAGGAACTCGCCGACGAAGCCGTTGAGCCCGGGCAGGCCGATCGACGAGAGCAGGACCAGCATGAAGACCCCGGCCATGATCGGCGCCGGCGTCTGGAGGCCCTTGAGCTCGGAGATCTCCCGGGTGTGGCGCCGCTCGTAGATGAACCCGACCAGCAGGAACAGGGCGCCGGTGGAGACGCCGTGGTTGACCATCTGCAGCACCGAGCCGTTGAGGCTCTGGCGGGTGATGGCGAAGATGCCGAGCACGATGAAGCCCATGTGGGCCACCGAGGAGTAGGCCACCAGGCGCTTGAGGTCCTTCTGCATGGTGGCGCAGACGGCGCCGTAGATGATGCCGATGACTCCGAGCGTGACCATGGCCGGCGCGGCCCAGGCCGAAGCCTCCGGGAAGAGGTACAGGCCGAAGCGCAAGAAGCCGTACGTGCCGAGCTTGAGCATGACGCCGGCGAGGATCACCGAGCCGGCGGTGGGCGCCTGGGTGTGGGCGTCGGGCAGCCAGGTGTGCACCGGGAAGAGCGGGACCTTGACGGCGAAGGCGATGGCGAAGGAGATGAAGATCCACCGCGCCGTGGTCTGGGCCAGCACGCCCTGCTGCTCGGCCAGGATCTGGAGGTCGAAGGTGACCGGACCGCCCTTGGCGTGCAGGTACGACAGGGCGACGGTGCCGACCAGCATGAAGGCCGAGCCGAACATCGTGTACAGGAAGAACTTGGTGGCGGCGTACTTGCGCTCGC
>CAZCVS010000319.1:0-4245 GCA_964501845.1 uncultured Iamiaceae bacterium | reverse complement strand
TGATCTTCGTCGTCCTCTACAACGGCCTCGTCGCCCTGAAGAACAAGGTCGAGGCAGCCTGGGCCCAGATCGACGTCCAGCTCACCCGTCGTTCGGACCTGATCCCGAACCTGGTGGAGACGGTGAAGGGCTACGCCTCCCACGAGCGCGAGACGCTCGACGCCGTCATCCAGGCTCGGAACATGGCCCAGTCGGCCACCGGCCCCGCCGAGGCCGCCGCCGCCGACAACGTGCTCACCGGCGCGCTCAAGTCGGTGTTCGCCCTCTCCGAGGCCTACCCGGACCTCAAGGCGAACCAGAACTTCCTGGCGCTGCAGGAGGAGCTCACCGGCACCGAGGACAAGATCGCCTACTCGCGGCAGTTCTACAACGACACCGTGAACAAGTACAACACCAAGATCCAGTCGCTCCCGTCGAACATCATCGCCGGCATGTTCAACTTCACCGAGCGCGAGTACTTCGAAGCCGCTGGCGAGGCCCGCGGGCCCGTCAACGTGCAGTTCTGATCACCCGGTCCCGTGTACGACCAGGTCAAGCACAACAAGCGGCGCTCTGCCGCGATCGTCATCAGCTTCGTGCTCTTCACGACGCTCGTGCTCGCCGTCATCCTCTGGCTTCTGAACCTGGGGTTCATCGGCATCGGCATCGCAGCGATCGTGGCCATCGCCTCGGCGTGGGGCGCCTATTGGAAGTCCGACGAGATCGCCCTGAAGATGAGCCGGGCCGTCCCCGCCGACGAGCACACCTACGCCCGGTTGCACAACCTGGTCGAGGGGCTCTGCATCGCCAGCGGCCTGCCGAAGCCACGGATCTACGTCATCGACGATGTGGCGCCCAACGCCTTCGCCACGGGCCGCAACCCCAAGCACGCCGCCATCGCCGTCACCACCGGCCTGCTCGACATGATGACCCGGGTCGAGCTCGAGGGCGTCTTGGCCCACGAGCTCAGCCACATCAAGAACGACGACATCTTGGTCTCCACCCTCGCGGTGACGATGGTGGGCCTCGTCACCCTCGCCGCCGACATCAGCGTCCGGATGATGTGGTGGAACGGCGGCCGCCGCGGCCGCAACGACCAGCAGGGCGGCGCCGCGCCGTTCCTGGCCATCTTCGGCCTGGCGCTGCTCGTGCTCTCGCCGCTGCTGGCCAAGCTCATGCAGCTGTCGGTGAGCCGGTCGCGGGAGTCCCTCGCCGATGTCTCGGCCATCGAGATGACGCGGTACCCGCCAGGTCTGATCTCGGCGCTCGAGAAGCTCCGCGACGACACCACGGTCGTGCACTCGGCGTCACGGGCGACGGCGCACCTCTGGATCGAATCGCCTGTGGCACGCGTCGAGGAGGAGGGCCGGATGTCGAAGTGGAACAAGCTGTTCGACACCCACCCACCGCTCGAGGAGCGCATCGCCGCGCTGCAGGAGCTCTGACCTGCGAGGGAGCGGCGGCGCCCCACCATCCACCCCGAACGGCGGCACAAGGAGAAGGCTTTCCCCCATGTCGCGCATCGCTGAGCTCTGGTCCGGACTGACCCCCAACGCCCGACGCGGCGTTGTGGGCGGCGCGGTCGGCGTGGCCGGTCTCGGGTTGGTCGCCGCCCTCGCCCTCGGTGGCGGCGGTGGCGACGAGACGGTCACCAAGGCCACGACGACCACCGCGTCCACCACGACGGCGGCGCCCACCACGACCACCGCACCGCCCACGGGCCCGGTCGCGCCCCTGACGGGGCTCCAGGTCCAGGAGGCGGACGCCCCGCTGCTGTTTCGCACCGCGCTCGCCGTGAAGATCGACAACCTGGACGCACCAGGCGAGTCCGCTCTGCCGCAGACCGCGCTGCCGAAGGCCGACGTCGTCTACGAGGAGGTCGTCGAGGGCAACATCACGCGCCTCGTGGCCGTGTTCCACTCGCAGCAGCCCGGCACCGTCGGGCCCGTGCGGTCGGCGCGCACCACCGACGTCGAGCTGCTGCCGCAGCTGGGACGCCCCCTGCTGGCGTGGTCCGGCGGGAACGAGGGCGTGGTCGGAGCCGTGCGGCAGAGCCCGTACATCATCGACGCCGGGTACGACGCCATGTCGGGCTCGTACTTCCGCGACGGCAGCCGCCGGGCCCCCCACAACCTGATGGTCCGCGGCGACGAGCTTTGGGCCAAGGCGCCCGAGGGCACACCCGGCCCCCAGCAGCTGTTCTTCTACCGCAAGAAGGGCGAGAAGAACCCGGAGACGGCCCGCAAGGCCCAAGGCGTCGACATCAGCTGGGGCGGCGGGGCGGCATCGGCCAACGTCAGCTGGCGCTGGGACCCCGACGCGCGCGTCTACACGCGCGAGCAGCGGGGCCGGCCCCACCTCGACTCCGGGGGTCTCCAGATCACGGCCAAGAACATCGTCGTGATGGTCACCGAGTACGTGCCGAGCTACGCCGACTCCCGATCTCCCGAGGCCAACACGGTCGGTTCGGGCGAGCTGTTCGTGTTCACGAACGGCCGGGTCATCCACGGGAGGTGGGAGCGCCCCGACATCTCCAAGCCGGCGCTGCTGGTCGACGACCAGGGGGATCCCGTGCTGCTCAGCCCGGGCCAGACCTGGATCGAGCTGCCCAAGTCCGGGGGCACGGCGGCCGTCACCCGCTGAACGGGCTTCGGGATCGCGGGGGTGCGTCTCTAGACTGAGGCCATGTCCGAGTCGTCTGCCACCTCGTCCAGCACCGTTCCCTCCACCGGCACCCAGCTGGTCAAGCGAGGTCTCGCCGAGATGCTCAAGGGCGGGGTCATCATGGACGTGGTCGACCCGGAGCAGGCCCGCATCGCCGAGGATGCCGGCGCCGTGGCCGTCATGGCGCTCGAGCGGGTGCCCAGCGACATCCGCCGCGACGGCGGCGTCGCCCGCATGTCCGATCCGGAGATGATCGAGGGCATCCAGGCCGTCTGCACCATCCCGGTCATGGCCAAGGCCCGCATCGGCCACTTCGTCGAGGCCCAGATCCTCGAGGCGCTCGGCGTCGACTACATCGACGAGTCCGAGGTGCTCACCCCGGCCGACGAGGCGCACCACATCGACAAGTGGGCGTTCACCGTGCCCTTCGTCTGCGGTGCCACCAACCTGGGCGAGGCGCTGCGGCGCATCTCCGAGGGCGCGTGCATGATCCGCTCCAAGGGCGAGGCCGGCACCGGCAACGTGGTCGAGGCCGTCCGCCACCTGCGCTCGATCCTGGGCGACATCCGCAAGATCACCCAGGCCGACGGCCCCGAGCTGTTCGACTGGGCCAAGCGGCTCCAGGCCCCGCTGCCGCTCGTGCAGGAGATCCACGACACCGGCAAGCTCCCCGTGCCGCTGTTCTGCGCCGGCGGCTTGGCCACTCCGGCTGACGCCGCCCTCGCCATGCAGCTCGGTGCGGAGTCCGTTTTCGTCGGCTCGGGCATCTTCAAGTCCGACAACCCGTCGCTGCGGGCCAAGGCCATCGTCGAGGCCACCACCCACTTCAACGACCCTGCCATCTTGGCCAAGGTCAGCCGTGGGCTCGGTGCTGCCATCCCCGGCCTGGAGATCGGCAAGCTCGAGACCACCTACGCCGACCGCGGCTGGTAGCCGTGAAGGTCGGCCTGCTCGCCCTCCAGGGCGCGATCGGCCCGCATGGCGACGCGCTCCGGTCCCTGGGCGCCACGCCGGTCGAGGTGCGCACGCCCGACCAGCTGGCGGATGTGGACGCCCTGATCATCCCCGGTGGCGAATCCACCACCATGTCGAAGCTGCTCGACACGTCGGGCCTGGCCCAGCCGCTGCGCGACCGGCTCGCCGCCGGGCTCCCGACCTTCGGCACCTGCGCTGGCATGATCGTGCTGGCCCGCACCGTGCTCGACGGCCGCGCCGACCAGAACTCCTACGACGCCATCGACGTGACGGTCCGCCGCAACGCCTTCGGCCGCCAGGTGGACTCGTTCGAGGCCGACCTCGCCGTCGACGGCCTCGACGCGCCGTTCCACGCCGTGTTCATCCGGGCCCCGTTCGTCGAGCAGGTGGGTGACGGGGTCGAGGTGCTCGCCTCGGTCGACGGCCACCCGGTGCTGTGTCGCCAAGGGCGCGTCGTCGTCTCGGCGTTCCACCCCGAGCTCACCGGCGACCTCCGCCTCCACGAGCAGTTCCTCCAGCTCGCCGAAATGGCGTAGAAACGAACCGCACCAACACGTACTGCTGACGACGGGGACGAGGAGATCGCATGTCCGGCCATTCCAAGTGGGCGACGATCAAGCACAAGAA
>CAZCVS010000318.1:0-4270 GCA_964501845.1 uncultured Iamiaceae bacterium | reverse complement strand
GCTGCATCGAGTCCAAGTCGCTGAAGCTCTACCTCTGGTCGTTCCGCGACGCGGCAGTGTTCGCCGAGCAACTGGCCGTCGACATCGCCACCGAGGTCCACCGCACCGCCGCTCCCAACTGGGTCGAGGTCCAGGTCACCCAACGAGCCCGAGGCGGCATCGTCACCGAGACCCACGCCCGCCTGCCGTAGCCACCCTGCGGCCCGTCGGTCAGGTGGCGGGGCCGCGGTAGGTGCAGCTGCTGGTGCAGGTCTCTCGGACGGCGATCTCGCTGAGGCCGGGGAGCTCCGTCGCCAGGCGCTCCCAGATCCACATGGCCATGATCTCGCTGGTGGGGTTCTCCAGGCCGGGGATCTCGTTGAGGTAGCGGTGGTCGAGCTGATCGTGCAGCGGGGTCCAGGCCGCGCTGAGGTCGGCGAAGTCGAGGACCCAGCCGGTGGTCTCACCGACCGGTCCGTCGACCGAGACGCTGACGCCGAACGAGTGGCCGTGCAGGCGGGCGCACTTGTGGCCCTCGGGCACGTTGGGCAGCAGGTGGGCTGCCTCGAAGGTGAAGTCCTTGGTGATGCGCATCAGGGGATCCCAAGGTACTTGTGGGTCTGGACGCTGAGCCGCCAGCTGGGGTGAGCGAGGCAGTAGGCGACGGCCGCTTCGGTGTTGGCGGCGCGGTCCGGGCCGTCCATGGGCTGGAGGAACCGGTGGTCGAAGCCGAGGTGCTCGACCGCCTCGGGGAGCAGCCGCGGCTGGGGGTAGACGAGCTTGAGCTCGTCACCCTCGGTGAGGACGAGGTCCGCTCCGGCCTTCGGGCTCATGCAGATCCAGTCGATGTCGTCGGGTGGCGGGAGCGTGCCGTTGGTCTCGAGGGCGATGCGGAAGCGGCGGGCATGCAGCGCGTCGACCAGGGCCTGGTCGAGCTGCAGGAGCGGCTCGCCGCCGGTGCACACCACGAGCCGGTTGGCATCGGCGTCGTGGCCGATCCAGGTCGCGGCGATGGCGTCGGCCAGGTCGTCGGCCGTGGCGAACCTGCCGCCGCCCGGGCCGTCGGTGCCGACGAAGTCCGTGTCGCAGAACTGGCACTCGGCGCTGGCCCGGTGCTCCTCGCGGCCGGTCCACAGGTTGCACCCGGTGAAGCGGCAGAACACGGCGGGGGAGCCGGCCTGGAAGCCCTCGCCCTGGAGCGTGAGGAAGACCTCCTTGACCAGGTAGCTCACGACGGTGCCACGCCGGGTCGGTACCGGGTGGGGTCGGCGAGCCCGGCGTCGACGAACCCCTGGTGGCGGAGGTGGCACGAGTCGCAACGGCCGCAGGCCCGGCCCACGTCGTCGGGGTCGTAGCAGCTGATGGTGATGGCGTAGTCGACCCCGAGCTCGGTGCCCGCGGCGGAGATCTGGGCCTTGGTCATCTCCATCAGCGGCGCGTGGATGGTGACCTCGGTGCTGCCCTCGGCGCCGGCCTTGGTGGCGATGCGGGCCAGGTCCTGGAAGGCGGTGACGAACTCGGGCCGGCAGTCCGGGTAGCCGGAGTAGTCGAGCGCGTTGACCCCGATGAAGATGTCCGAGCTACCGAGGACCTCGGCGTAGGCCAGGGCGAACGACAAGAAGATGGTGTTGCGGGCCGGCACGTACGTGACCGGGATGCCCTCGTCCATGTCGGCGGCTGAGTCGTGCTTGGGCACGTCGATGTCATCGGTGAGCGCGGACCCGCCGAACGCCCGCAGGTCGATGTCGATGACCTTGTGGTCGGTGATGCCCGCCGCCGCAGCGACCCGAGTTGCGGCCTCGAGCTCCACGGTGTGCCGCTGCCCGTAGCTGAAGGAGAGCGCATGCACGGTGTACCCGTCCCGCTGCGCCATCGCCACAACCGTCGACGAGTCCAGCCCACCCGAGAGCAGCACCACAGCAGGCTTGGACACGGGATAGGACCTCAGGGCGGGAGAACGACGGCCACCAAGCGTACCGAGGGGAAGGGGTTCACTGTCAGGCCGCCCAGATGCACTCGATCTTCCGGGCGTTCGTCGAGGTCGGGTTCCAAGCGGACCGGGCGGAGGCCCGCGAGGTCCACGGTGAGACGCGGGCGCATGCACGTCTACCGCCCCGCCGGCACCGAGATCGACTGGTGAGACGGGGCGCTTCGGCACCCGAGATCAGGCCGAGGGGGAGCCGGCTCGGTCCGTGAGTTGTTGGCGGGCCTTCTGGAGGTGGCGGTAGAAGCTGCTCCGGGACATGTGGAGCTCTCGTTGGGCGATGCCGTGGCCGCCGTCAGGGTCGAGGTAGGTGCGTTCGATGGCCTGGCGGAGTCGCTGGTCGGCCTCGGACGGGCCGAAGGACTCGACGAGGGCATCTTCGACCCGCGTTCTCACGGCGGCGGCCCTTGCCGCTTCGGTGCCGTCCTTCGAGGCGAGGGGGCTGGCGGCGAGGGCGTGGTCGTCCTGGAAGTTGCGGACGGCGTCGAGGATCGCCTGGCCGCTCGGGTTGGTGTCGCTGGGCGGGGCCTCGGCCTGCTGCTCGGCCAGGATCATGGCGTACATCTGGCCGGGTATGCCGTCGGGGCCGAAGTCCGCCATGATCGTCTGGAGCTCGCGCTCGTCGTCGCTGCGTCGCAGTTCGGAGATCTTCTGGTAGCCGAGGGGATCGGTGCCGTCGTAGTCGTTCCAGCGGGCGGCGGTGACGTACATGTAGCGGGGGTTCCGGGAGCCGAACGCCCCGACCATCGCCCCGGCGTTGCCGACCCGGATGACCTCCGCACAGGCGGCGGTGTCGGCCGGATCCTCGAGGACGATCGTGTCGTGCATGAGGGCGGCCCGCTCGAACTCACCCGCCTCCCGGAGGTAGCGGAGCACGGGTCCGGTCTCGATGTCGTCGTCGGCCCAGGCCGGCATCTCCGTCGCCATGCAGACGATCGACATGGCCGCCAGTTCGCCGGTGGCCCGGCGCACGGCGATGGCCTGGCGGGGCTGCTCCTCGCACCAGCGTCGGAAGCGGGCGAACCAGGCCGTGTCGGCGGCATCGCTGAACGCCGCGAGCTCGTCGATGTCGCCGGGACGGGGGAAGCCGGCGTAGTGGCTGGTGCTGGCGTCGAAGCCGAGGCGGACCTCGGCGGTCTCGATGAGCGACGCCAACTCGAGCGCGATCAGTGGATCCTCGGTGATCGCCCGCTGGTGCAGGTGGCCGGCGACGCGCAGGAGGATGGTGCGGTAGCGGTCCGGGTCGCTCTCCTTCAGCCGGGAGCGGAGGGCGCTGCGGACGAGCCGGTGCAGGGTGGTCCGGGAGCCGAGCCGCTCGGACACCGACAGCGCCCGCAGCTGGGCCAGACCGGCCCGGGTGGGGCGGCCGGGGAGCACGGCGGCCAGCAGGCGGGCGTCGACGGCGGGGGCGAGGCACGCCACGTCGAGCACGTCGGGATCGACGTCGGCGACCTCCCGGCCACCGAGCCGGGCGAGGATCAGGTCGTCGAGGCCATCGCCGGTGGCGGCGCCCAGGCGGCCGTTGCTCGACAGCGGCTCCGGTGGCGCACCCAGCAGGTTGGCGCCCACGGTGAGCGCGAGCGGGTAGCCGGCGGCCCAGGTGAGCAGCTGCTCGACAGCGGCGGGCTCGGTGACACCGCACCGGCCGAGGAGGGCTCGGGCCTCGGTGTTGTCGAGCGGCCGCACGACGGCATCGGTGGAGATCTGGTCGAGGCCCTCGTCGAACCACTCCCGCCCCGGCGCAGCCCGTCCAGCCAGCACGACGACGGTCGACGACGGGATGGCCGTGCGGATCAGGTGGCGCAGCTCGAAGCGGAGGGGAGCGAGCTCGTCGGCCTCGTCGATGATCAGCAGCGACCCGTCGACGTCGGCGCGCGCCACCTCGGCGGCGAGGGCGTCCGGAGTCGGCGTGATGAGGCGGCCGTCGAGGACGAGCACGGCGTGCCCATCGGCACGGGCCTGGCGGGCGATGGCCCGCAGCAGGGCGCTCTTGCCCACGCCACCCGGCCCGTGGAAGTGGATGACCCGGTGCTGGCTGCGTCCCGCCAGACCGTTGGCAACGAGCTCCATCGGACGGGCCCGGCCGACGAACCGCTCGGCGTCGAGCTGGTCGGCCACCTCGCCCAGACGCTCCGCCGCAGCCACGGCCGAAACGTACCAGTGCCGATGTCCGAACCGGGTGAGTTGGCCGGTCCCGTCCGTCAGAGCTCGGCGACGAGGGCGTCGAGCTTGGCGTAGCCCTCTTCGACGCCGGTCTCCATGCCGCTGGCCAGCCACTGGTCTCGGCCCTCGATGCTGTCGACGAGC
>CAZCVS010000317.1:0-4275 GCA_964501845.1 uncultured Iamiaceae bacterium | reverse complement strand
TGCTGGCTAAGGCGCTCGCCCGCTCGATCGGCGGCACCTTCGGACGGGTGCAGGGCACCCCCGACCTGCTGCCGTCGGACCTCACCGGCATCTCGTTCCTCGATGAGGACCGCCGCAGCTGGGTGTTCCGACCGGGGCCGCTGTTCAACCACGTCGTGCTCGTCGACGAGATCAACCGAGCTACACCCCGGACGCAGTCCGCGCTGCTGGAGGCCATGGCCGAGGGCCAGGTGACGGTGGACGGCACGACCCATCCCCTGCCCGACCCGTTCCTGGTGATCGCCACCCAGAACCCGCAGCTCGACGACCCGGGCACGTTCCCCCTGGTCGCCGGCCAGCGCGACCGGTTCGCCGTCTCGCTGTCGCTGGGCCTCCCCGGGCGCGCCGCCGAGCTCGAGCTGATCTCCGGGATCGGCGGCACGGCCGCCCTCGACCACCTTGCACCGGTCGCTGACCTCGACGAGTGGCGGCGGCTGCGCGGCGACACCGACGCGGTGTTCGTCCACCCGTCGGTGGCGTCCTACGCGCTCGACATCGTCGACGTCGTCCGCACCCGCTCGAACTCGCAGCAGCCGATCTCACCGCGCGCCGCGCTGGGGACCGTCGCGCTGGCGAAGGCCCACGCCCTCGCCGCGGGGCGCGACCACGTCCGTCCCGACGACGTGCAGGCCGTGGTGGTGGCCGCGCTCAGCCACCGCATCGTCGACGCCACCAACGACGACCTCGTGGCCGCTCGGAGCTGGATCGGCGAGTTCCTCCGTCAGGTCCCCGTGCCGCCCACGCCGGGCGGCTGACCGCCATGGCCACACCGGCTGGAGGCCCCCGCCGCGTGCGGGTCCGCTTGACCGGCGCGGCGGTGGCGCTGCTGGTGCTCGCCGCCTTCTCCCTGGTGTTCTGGCTGGTCACCGACACCGAGGTGCAGCTGGCCATCGGCACCGCCATCGTGGCCGCCATCGCCATCGACGGCGTGCTGGCCTGGCGGGCGGTCGGGCCCATCACGATCGACCTCCGCTGCCCGGACGAGGCTCCCGTCGGCACGCCGTCGCGCTGGACCGCCCAGGTCATCAGGTGGTCACGGCCGGTCACGCTCGCGCCGCTGCTCACCCTCGACCGGCCCGAGCTGGTGGTGGCGCACGGTCGGCTGGGCAGCTTCGAGTGGCCCGGGATGCGCCGCGGCGTCGTCCCGTTCGCGCTCGTCGACGCCACCGCGAACGGCCCGCTCGGGTTGGCCACCGCCGGACGGCGCCACCTGGTCCCGCTCCCCACGCCGATGCACGTCACCCCGCTGCCGATCGAGACCGAGATCCGCTGGCCGCGGGCACGGGCCGTCGGATTCGGCATGAACGAGGGGTCGCCCATCGGTGATGACCTGTTCCGCTCGGTGCGGCCGTACCAGTTCGGTGACGAGCAGCGGCGCGTGCACTGGAAGGCGACCGCCCACCACGGCGAGCTGATGGTCCGCGAGTCTGACGGACTCGGCGTCGTGGTGGTGCGCCTCATCGTCGACCTCGGCCCACCCGGTATCGGGGCCGAGCTCGCCGCCGGGCGCGCCGCGTGGGTCGCGGCGGCCGCCTTGGACCGCGGGTGGGCGGTGGAGCTCACCACGCTCGACGCGTCCAACGAGATCCCGCGCCTCGACCGCCTGGGCCACGCGTTCGGGACGCCGCCCGTGCTGGAGGAGCCGCCGCTGGTCCCGCTCCCCACGGTCACCGCTCCCGTCCGCAACGCCAAGGAGGTGCGGCACCGGCTGGCCACGGCCGCAGCCGGCACGCCGGCGGCACCGGGGGGCGGGGGATGGCGCGGCCTCACCTGCCGGATCGACCGCGAAGGGGTGCACTGGTCGTGAGCACCCTCCCGCCTCCTGCACCGTCGGCACCTCCGGGCCTGCCGCCGTACGGCCCTGCCGGCTGGCCGACCGAGCCGGTGACCGCCGACGAGCCGGCCCGGCCCCGCAGCCAGCTCGCCGTGTTCGTCGTGTGCGCCCTGGCGATGGGCATCGTCTGTGGCGCCGCCGGCGCGCCGGAGTGGGGCGTCGCCGGCATGCTCGCGCTGGCCGGCGGCGTCGCCATCGGCCTCGCCGCTGACCTGCGGCGCCTGTTCGGGTCGGTCCCCGGCGCGGTCGCCGGCCTGTTGTCGATGATGGCGATGACCGTCGCCCTCGCGTTCATCGGCACGGGCGCCGCACCCTTCGCCCTGATCCCGCTCGTCGGTGCATTCGTCCTCGGTCTCGACTGGCGACTGGTCCGGCGGCTGCGGCCCCTGCCGTTCGCGTTCGGGTTCCTGGTGATCATCGGCGCGGCGAGCGGCGAGACCTGGACCTACCCCGCCGGCCTGGTGTGGCTGACGGCCGCGCTGGGCGCCCTGACCTCGTTGGAAGCCGACCGCCGTGCCGCCCACCCGCAGGTGGAGGCGGTGACCGCCGGTCCGGTGGCCCCAGACGTGCAGACCACCGACCTGCTGACCACCATCCTCATCGCCTTGGCCATCGCACTGGCCGCGGCCCTGCTCTTGTCCACGCCGTCGTGCCGACGGGACCTCGGCGAGCGCAGCGGCGGCTCGGGCCAGTTCGGCTCCGAGGGCCCGTTCGGCTCGGGCGGGGAACCCGGCTCCGGCAGCCAGGGGACGGGCAGCGGTTCCGGTTCGGGGGCCGACCACCTCTACGTGCCCGACCCCGACGGCCGGTTCCTGGTGCCCAACGCCGGGCCGGGTGGCTCGGAGGCCGGCAGCCGCGCCATCCCCTCGCCGGAGCTGCTGCCGGAGCGCGGCGCCCCTCCCCGCCGCCTCACCCTCGACGACGGCACCCAGATCGTGGCGGAGCGCGACCCCGACGGGCGCGGTCGCATCACGGTCCAAGATCCCGACGGCACGACCCGCACCTACACCTACGAGGAGCGCGGCGACGGGCTCACCGAGATCCACGAGCTCGACCCCGGCGGTGGCCCCGGCCGGGTCCTCTTCTACGACCCCGATGGCCAGATGGCGACCGACGACCCGAACCCCGTCGGCGAGGCGGGCTCGAGCACCAGCCAGCCCGAGGAGGACGACGAGGACGACGCGTCGCGCCTCGACGGGCGGCTCCTGGTGGGGCTCGTCGTGCTCCTGGCCGCCGCGGGCGCGCTCGCCTGGTGGCTGAGCCGCCGTCCGCCCAAGGCGCCACCGGCCGCCGCACCGCCGTGGGCCCTGCGCCTGGCGCGCGAGATCGAGCACGAGGGCACGCGGCGCGGCCGGCCCCGACCACGATCGCAGTCGCTCGCCCGCTACTGCCACGACCTGGAGGCGGGACCGTTGCCCGACGACCGGTTGCCCGAGGTCGCCGAGATGGTGTCGACGGCGCTGTTCGCCCGGACCCAGCCCGGGCCCGATGCCCAGCACCGAGCGGAGGCCGCCTGGGCCGAGATCGTGGCCGCGCACCCGCCACCCGGCCGGGTCGAGCGCCGGCGGGTCCGGGCCCAGCAGGAGGACTGACCGCCCCCGCCGGTGCGTTGCCGAACACGTTCTAATGGACTACATTAGAACGTGTTCTAGAAAACTTCCTCGAACTTCGTAGGTGAGGACGGCCGATCGGGAGCTCTCACCTACGAAGTTCGCTTCAGCAAGGAGTGCACCCCCATGGAGTTCGGTCTTTTCTTCAACGGCTACCTGCCCGGCCCCGCCGCCCACGACAGCGAGTCGGAGCACACGATGCTCATGCGGGAGCTCGGCTACGCGATCCACGCCGACCGCTTCGGTTGGAAGTACGCCTGGTTCGGCGAGCACCACGCGCTGGTCGAGTACTCGCACATGTCGGCGCCCGAGACCTTCTTCACCTACGTCACGGCGCAGACGGAGCAGATCCACGTCGGCTCCGGGATCATGAACCTGTCCCGACCGGTCAACCACCCGATCCGCAACGCCGAGCGCGTCGCCATGCTCGACCACGTCACCGGCAACCGCTACGAGTGGGGCACCGGACGCGGCGCCGGCAGCCACGAGATGGCCACGTTCGACCTGCTCACGTCGGAGACCAAGGCGATGTGGGACGAGGCCGCCCCGGAGATCCTGCGGATGTGGGAGCAGAAGGACTACACGTTCGAGGGCGAGTTCTTCCGGGTGGAGAAGCCCCACAACATCCTCCCCAAGCCCTACGGCATCGGCCACCCGCCACTGTGGGTCGGCTGCGGCAACCCCGGCACCTTCACCAAGGCGGGCGAGCTCGGCATCGGCGCCATCGCCTTCAACTTCGAGCCCGTCTACAACCTGAAGGGGCGCATCGACGCCTACAAGGAGGGCATCGCC
>CAZCVS010000316.1:0-4294 GCA_964501845.1 uncultured Iamiaceae bacterium | reverse complement strand
CTCCGGGTCGACTGGGTCGACGCGTCCGAGAAGCTCGGCAACCGCATCCGCAAGGCCAAGGGCGAGAAGATCCCCTACGTGCTGGTGGTCGGCGACGACGACGTGGCCGCCCGCACCGTCGGGGTCAACCCCCGCGGCGGCGAGGTCGACCGCGGCGTCTCGCTCGACACCTTCGCCCAGCACGTCGCCGACGAGGTCGACGACCAGCAGCACGTCTCGTGACCACCGCAGCCGAGGCCGGCGGGGGACCGTCGCCGGCGCTGGCGCGCCTGTGGGCGGGCTGGCGCTCGGGGTACATCGCCCGCATCACCACCGACGACGCCGAGGTCCGTCCCGACGAGGAGGGTCGCTCGCTGTTCGAGCGCATCCTCCACTCGGGTCTGCCCGACGACGAGACGTACATCCTGTGGCGGGGGAGCGGCTGCTTCGCCGTCCTCAACGCCTTCCCCTACGGATCGGGCCACCTCATGGTGCTCCCCAACGCGGCGGCGCCCGACCTGGCCGACCTCGCGCCGGAGGTGGCGGCCGAGCTCTGGATCGGGGTACAGGCCGCGGTGGCCGCGGTGCGCTCGGTGTACGAGCCCGACGGCGTCAACGTCGGCGTCAACCTCGGTGCCGGCGCCGGTGCCGGCATCCCCGACCACCTGCACGTGCACGTCCTGCCCCGCTGGAGCGGCGACACCAACTTCATGACCGCGGTCGCCGAGACCCGGGTCCTCAACGAGCCGCTGGCCGTCACCTGGGCCAAGGTCCGCGAGGCTTGGCCCGAGGGCTGACCCCGCCGCTACCGTCGGAGTCATGGCTGACGAGGATCCGACCCCTGAGGAGACCTCCGATGCCGAGGTGCGCGACGCCCTCCCCGAGGATCTCAACGTCTCCGAGTTCGTCGGGCCCTACGTCTTCCCGAACAACAACCGGCGCCGGGTCCCGGGATACCTCTACCTCCTGATCGGCGCCGGCTGCATCGTGGCCTGGGCCGTCGCCGGCCCCGAGGGCGTGCTGGTCAACGCCGGGTACCTGGCGGCGGGCATCAGCCTCATCCTCATCGGGGCCTACCACCTGCTCGCCGGCTGGAACCTCGATGTCGACGAGCGCGACGCCCTGGTGGCCGCCACCGAGCGCGTGGCCTTCCCGGTCGGGCACGCCTCGGCCCAGCTCGGCTGGCGGGGCCTGGCCAGCCGCCCGACCTGGCGGATCCTGCTCTACTCCGCCGAGGACCCGCCCACCCGCCGCGGGCTGGTGCTGGTCGACGGCGTCGACGGCGAGATCGTCGCCAGCTTCACCGAGGACAACCCCGAGGACTGGAGCGACCTCGACGGAAAGCTCGAGACCGCTCCCGGCGCGGCAAGCAACGACGAGTGAACTCGACCCGGAACGGGCAGACTCTTCCCAGCGACCAGCGCAACTGCTAACTTCTGCAAGCACACCTGGTCTCATCGAGGAGCCACCCCATGTTCGACGGCCGCTTCCGCGCCGAAGCCGAGCGCACGCTGAAGCCAGTCGGTGCGCAGATCAAGCGAACCGGCATCACCGCCGATCACCTGACCCTCACGGGCATCGCCATGGCGGCGGCGGCGGCCATCGCCATCGCCAACGGCGCGCTGCGCGCCGGCCTCGTGCTGCTGGTCCTCACCGCGCTGCCCGACGTGCTCGACGGCGCCGTCGCCAAGGCGTCTGGCACCGCGTCGCCCCGCGGCGCGTTCTTCGACTCCGTCGCCGACCGCTTCACCGACGCCCTCTTGCTGATCGGCGTCGCGTGGTACCTCGCCGACACCCAGCCCGGGCGCATCGCGCTGCTGCCCATGGCCGTGCTCGGGGCGTCGATGCTCATCTCCTACGAGCGGGCCAAGGCCGAAGCCCTCGGCTACGACGCCAAGGGCGGGCTCATGGAGCGGGCCGAGCGCATGATCGCCCTCGGGTTCGGTCTCCTCTTCAACCAGCTCCTCGTCCCGATCCTGTGGGTGATGCTCGTCCTCACGCTGGTGACCGCAGGCCAGCGGTTCGCGAAGGTCTGGAAGCAGGCCAGCGCCGAGGTCCCGACCCGGCCCACCATCCGCGAGCGGTCCCGCTCGCGCCGCCAGACCGACCGCCGGGTGGCCCGCTCCACCGCGCGCCAGGTCCGACGCCGGTCGCAGCTGCGCCCACCCCGCTGACGCCCCCGTGCGGCCCGACCCCAGCTACGCGGCCTACCGCGCCGGCAGCGCCATCGCGCGCCTGCTGCCGAAGCCGATCATCCCGCCGTTCACCGACGCGGCCGCCTTCGTCGCGGCCCGGGCGATGGACGGCCGCCGGGAGATGGTCGTCCGGCACCAGAAGCGGGTCCGCCCGCATCTGAGCGACGACCAGGTCGAGCGCGCGGTAGACGAGGTGTTCCGGTCCTACACCCAGTACTGGGTCGAGTCCTTCCGGCTCCCCGGCACACCGGCATCGGAGCTCGACGCCGGACTCCAGACCGAGGGCTTCGAGCACGTGCGCGCCGCCTACGACGCCGGCAACGGCGTCATCACCGCCATGCCCCACCTCGGCGCGTGGGAGTGGGCCGCGTTCTGGCTCACCGCCCACCAGCAGATCGACGTGACGACCGTCGTCGAGCCGGTCAAGCCGCCCGAGCTGGCCGAGTGGTTCATCGACCTGCGTGAGCGCCTCGGCATGGAGATCGTCCCGCTGGGCTCGGACTCGGGGACCCGCGTCGCCAAGGCGCTCAAGGCCGGTCGCCTCCTGTCGCTCGTGTGCGACCGCGACATCGCGGGCGGCGGCGTCGAGGTCGAGTTCTTCGGCGAGGTGACCACCCTGCCCGCCGGTCCGGCCACCTTGGCGCTGCGTTCGGGCGCCCCGCTCATGGCCGCCACCTGCTACTTCGACGGCGAGGGGCACCGCGGCGTGGTCCGTCCGCCCATCGACACCACCCGGCAGGGCAAGCTGCGCGACGACGTCGCCCGCATCACCCAGACCCTCGCCTACGAGCTCGAGGAGCTGATCCGCCTCGCACCCGAGCAGTGGCACCTCCTCCAGCCCAACTGGCCGAGCGACCGCGCCGCCGAACCGAGCAGCTAGCCGTGCGCATCGGCATGGTCTGCCCGTACAGCATCAGCGTGCCGGGCGGCGTCCAGGAGCAGGTCCTCGGCCTCGCCCGGTCCCTCCGGGCCAAGGGGCACCCCACCCGGATCCTCGCGCCCTCCGACGGCCCGCCGCCCGACGGCTGGGTCACGCCCCTGGGCAACTCGATCCCGACCGCGGCCAACGGATCGGTGGCGCCCATCGCGCCCGACCCCTCTGCGCAGCTGCGCCTGATCCGGGCGGTGCGCGACGAGGGCTTCGATGTGCTCCACCTGCACGAGCCCATGGTGCCCGGGGCGTGCATGACCGCCGCCCTGCTCAAGCCGACCCCGCTGGTCGGGACGTTCCACGCCGCGGGGACGAGCGCCTCGTATGAGTACCTGGGGCCGGCGCTGCGCTGGCTGGCGGGCCGCCTCGACGTGCGCGTGGTGGTGTCCGCCGAGGCCCAGGCGCTCGCCGAGGAGCACATCGGCGGGACCTACGAGCACCTGTTCAACGGCATCGAGATCGACCGCTTCGCCGGCGCCGAGCCGTGGCCGACCGAGGGCCGGACGATCTTCTTCCTCGGTCGCCACGAGCCCCGCAAGGGCCTCGACATCTTGCTCGCGGCGCTGCCGATGCTCCCCGCCGACGTGACGGTGTGGATCGGCTCCGACGGTCCCGACACCGAGCGGCTCCGCGTCCGCCACGCGGGCGACCCCCGGCTCCACTGGCTCGGCCGCCTCTCCGATGAGGAGAAGCGGCGCCGGCTCAAGGCGGCCGACATCTTCTGCGCTCCGTCGCTGCGCGGTGAGTCCTTCGGCGTGGTGCTGCTGGAGGCCATGGCCGGCGGGGCGGCGATCGTGGCGTCGGACCTCAGCGGGTACCGACTCGTCGCCCGGCCCGACGAGGACGGCCTGCTGGTCCCGCCGGGCGATGCCGAGGCCCTTGCCGGCGCGCTCAACCGGGTCCTGGCCGAACCCGCCCTGCGAGCCTCGCTGATCGAGACGGCCACGGTCCGGGCCCGGTCGTTCTCGATGGACCAGCTAGCCGACCACTACCTGCGCCTGTACGAGCGGGTGTGCACGCCCGCTCCGCAGGCCCGGGGCTGGCTTCGCTCTCGATCCGCAGCCCGCAGGCCGTAGAGTGGTGCCGTGATCGTTCTTCTGGTGCTCATCATCCTCGTCGTCGTCGTCGTCGGGCTGATCTTCGTCGTCCTCTACAACGGCCTCGTCGCCCTGAAGAACAAGGTCGAGGC
>CAZCVS010000315.1:0-4313 GCA_964501845.1 uncultured Iamiaceae bacterium | reverse complement strand
CCGTGCAACACGTCCGCCGTCTCCGAGGAGCACGCCATGGCCGATGACGACCTGATCGCCACTATCCACCAGTTGGTGGAGGAGGAGCACGAGATCCGGTCGGGCGACGCGCCCGACCCGGACCGGCTCGCCCACCTGGAGGTCACGCTCGACCAGTGCTGGGACCTGCTCCGCCAACGGCGCGCCCGGCGGGAGTTCCACCAGCCCGACTCCACCGCCGTCCGTCCCGAGGGAACCGTGGAGAGCTACCAGCAATGAGCCCGCGATCGTTTCTCCTCGACGACCGGCTGAACGATTACGTCGTCGGCCACACCGAGCCGGCCGACGAGGTGATGGTCCGCCTCACCGAGCGCACCGAGGCCCTGGGCGACGTCGCTGGCATGCAGGTCGGGCCGGATCAGGCCGCGTTCCTCACGATGCTCACCCGCTTCGCCGGCGTGCGCCGCGCGGTCGAGGTCGGCACCTTCACCGGCACCTCGGCGCTGTGCATCGCCCGGGGCCTGGCCGACGGCGGCCGCCTCCTGTGCTGCGACGTGAGCGAGGAGTGGACGGCCATCGCCCGCGACGCCTGGGCCGAGGGCGGTGTCGCGGACCGCATCGATCTGCGCATCGCACCCGCGAGCGAGACGCTCTCGGCGCTGCCCGCCGACTCGTCCATCGACTTGGCCTTCATCGACGCCGACAAGCCCGGCTACCTCAGCTACTACGAGGAGCTGGTGCCCCGGCTGCGCCCCGGCGGCTGGATCGTCGCCGACAACACGCTCTGGAGCGGGACGATCGTCGATCCCGACGTCACCGACGACCGGACCGAGGCGCTGCGGGCCTACAACGACCGCGCCGCGTCCGACGACCGCGTCATGACCGTGGTGCTCGCCCTGGCGGACGGCTTGACCGTCAGCCAGAAGCGCTGATCAGGCCCCGGCGCTCGGCAAGGCGCCCATGGCGGACAGCACGACCATCGCCCCGCGCATGTCGCCCACGAGGCCGCCGGCCATCTTGTTCATGACGTAGGCGATCGACACGCCGGCATCGACGTCGATCACGCAGATCGAGCCGCCCCAACCGCCCCAGAAGCACGACCGGGGGTTGGCGCTGAGCGGGATGAGGTCGTTCATGAGCCCGAACCCGGTGCCGAGCCGCATCTTCACGCCGAGCACCGCATCGGTCTGGTGGCACTGATCGACGAAGATCCGATCGACGCCCTCGGGCGAGAGGATCCGCACCCCGTCGAGTGTCCCGCCGTTGGCGAGCATGGCGTGGACGCGTGCCACCCCGCGGGCGTTGCTGGTGCCGCCGGCGGCGGGGATCTCCGCGGCCCGCCACTCCCGGGAGTTCTGCTCGCTGCCCGTGATGGGGCAGCTCACCCCGGCCCGAACGGCGATCGAGTCGGGATCGGCACCGGCGACGAGGCCGAGGGGGTTCGGCGGCGGGACGACGTAGCCGACCCGCGCCTCCTCGGACTCCGGGAGGCCGATGTGGAAGTCCGCGCCGAGCGGCTCGGCGATCTCGGTGCGGAAGACCTCGCCGAGGGAGCGTCCGGTCACCCGGCGCACGATCTCGCCCTCGAGGTAGCCCTGGGTCACCAGGTGGTAGCCGCTCATCGTTCCGGGCTCCCACCACGGTGCCTGTGCTGCGAGGTTGGCGGCGCACCGGTCGTGGTCGTAGAGGTCGGTGGCGTCGAGGGCCGGGTCGAACCCGGGCAGCCCGGCGGTGTGGCCCAGCACCTGCGCGGTGGTGATGGCCTCCTTGCCGTTGACGGCGAACTCCGGCCAGACGCTCGCGATGGGCGCGTCGAGGTCCAGTTCGCCGCGGTCGGCGAGCATGAGCAACGTGGTTGCGGCCATGGTCTTGGTGGTGGACCACACGTTGACGATCGTGTCGCGCTCCCACGGCCGGCCCTCGAGGTCCCGGTCGCCAGCCCAGATGTCGACCACCGTCTCGCCGCCAACGGTCACGCACGCGCTCGCGCCGAGCTCGTTGCCCTGGTCGAAGTTGGCCTCGAACGCGGCTTGCACTGCCTCGAACCCCGGCTTGCAGGTCCCCTGGACCTCGACTGCGCTCATGTGCTGGACCCCTTCCGTCGGTAACGGCAGGGACCCTAGCCAGAAATCTTGACCCGCGGGTCAAGAACGCCCTGGCCGCCCAGAACGACGAGACCACGCCTTCAGCGTGGCAGGAGGACGGGAAGGGAGGTGGTTTCGAGGGGGCCGAGCGGGTGGTTCAGGCCAGGTGCAGGCCGCACTCCGTCTTGTCCTTGCCGCGCCAGCGGCCGGCGCGAGGGTCCTCGCCCTCAGCGACGGGCGACGTGCACGGCATGCAGCCGATGGACGGGTAGCCCTGCTTGGTGAGGGGGTTCACGATGACGTCGTGCGTGGCGATGTAGTCATCGACGTCCTCGTCGGTCCAGTTGGCGAGGGGACTGATCTTGATGAGGCCCCGCAGGTCGCGCGAGACGATGGGGGCCCCGGCGCGGGTCTCGGCCTCGCCCCGGCGCAGACCGCTCATCCACGCCCACTTGCCGGCGAGGGCCCGGTCGAGCTGGCCGACCTTCACCGCCGAGCAGCAGTTCTCGGGGTCGGCCTGCCACAGCTCCTCGGCCTGGCGGGCGACGGTCATCATCCGCAGGTTGAGGCCGTAGTGGCGGCGCACCTCCTCGACCGTCTCGAGGGTCTCGGGGAAGTGGTACCCGGTGTCGATGAACACGACCTCGATGCCCGGATCGACCTTGGTGGCCAGGTCGATCAGGACGGCGTCGGTCATCGATGCCGTCATCGCGAGGTGGGGTGAGTAGTGATCGACCGCCCACTGGATGATCTTGCTGGCGGGCAGCCGCTCGAACTCGTGGCTGATCTCCGCGAGCTCCTGGTCGGTGTAGTCGACAGGGGCCGATTCGACGAGGCTCATGTGAGGTGCTCCCGGAGCGGACAGGCGGACGGCGGTCTCTTGGGTCTCGGCGACGCTCACGTGGCGCACTCCGACTCGCCGACCTCGGCCACGTACGGGCCGGTCTCGCCGTAGTCGACGTAGAAGTCGGGGTTCTCCTCGAACGTGGGGAACACATCGAGGTCCTTGAGGTCCTCGGCGATGACCTTCACGCCGCCGGAGCGATCCATCCAGCCGCGGAACGTCTCGCCCGCCTCGCGACCCTCGGAGAACCTGCGCACGACCCGGACGGCGGCCTCGGGGGCGGCCTTGGCCGGCAGGCGCAGGGCGCGCTGGCCGAAGTTGATCTGCGTGTCACCGACGTACCCGCCGAGCAGCATCGTGTAGCCGGGGGCCGACTGGCCGTGGGCTCGGCGCTCGGCACCGGAGAACCCGATGTCGGCGATGTGGTGCTGGCCGCAGGAGTTGGTGCAGCCGGAGATGTTGGTGCGGATGCCGCCGACCTCGGCCAGGCCCTCTTCCTCGAGCCGGGCGCTGATGGCGTCGGCGAGGCCACGGGACTGGGTGACGGCCAGGTTGCAGGTGTCGGCGCCCGGGCACGCGACCACGTCTCGCGAGAGCTCGGCGCCGGGCTCGGCCATGCCGATGGCGTCGAGGCGGGCGTACAGCTTGGGGAGCTGCTCCTCGGTGAGGTCCCGGAACGCCAGGTTCTGGCGGTTGGTGAGGCGCACGGACACACCGAACTCCCGCTGGATCGAGGCGAGCGCCCGGAACTGGTCCGAGGTGATGTCGCCGAGCTTGGCGTAGGCGATGGCCGACACCGTGCCCTTGGCGGCGCCGCGCACGACGTTGGCCTCAGCCCAGCGCTCGTAGGGCACGTTGGACCGCAGGGTGACGGGGGTGCCCTGGCCGATGACGGTCGGGGTGACGGTGGCGTGGACGCCGGCGGGCTCGTCGCCGTACTTCTCGACCTCGTCGGGAATGCCGCCCGGCCACGTGTTGGACGCCAGCAGGAACTTGCGCTCCTTGAGCACGCGGCGCTGGGTCTCCTCCCAGCCGAGGGTCTGGACGACCCACTTCATCCGGGCCCGGAGCTTGTTGTCGCGGTTGCCGGTCTGGTGGAAGACCCGCAGGATCGACTCCAGCGTCGGGAGGAGCTCCTCGCGCGGCGTGAAGTCTTCGAGCAGCAGCGCCGGGAACGGGTTGGCGCCGAGGCCACCGGCCACGAACACCCGGAAGCCGAGCTCCACGGAGCCGTCGTCGCCTTCGCGGCGGCTGGCGACCACGCCGACGTCGTTGAACATCGCCTGGCCGCAGTCGGTCTCGCAGCCCGAGAAGTTGATCTTGAACTTGCGGGGCATGCGTTGCGCGATGGGGTTGCGCAGGAAGTGGCGGTTGGCGGCTTCGGCCCACTGGGTGATGTCGAGGTG
>CAZCVS010000314.1:0-4352 GCA_964501845.1 uncultured Iamiaceae bacterium | reverse complement strand
AGAAGGAGCTTGAATCGCTTCATGAGGGCTCCTTACTGGGCCAGGAAGAACACCACGAAGCCGATGAGCGCGAGCGCTTCGACGAACGCGATGCCGAGGAACATGGTGGTGCGCACCATGCCGGCGGACTCGGGCTGACGGGCCATGGCCTGGACGGATTGGCCGACCAGGTAGCCGATGCCGATGCCGGGGCCGATGGCGCCGAGGCCGTAGGTCAGGGCGGCGATGCCCTTGTTGGTGATACCGCTTTCGGCGGCCGCTTGGGCCAGGACGATTGCGCTCATTGGTGAGCCCTTTCTGGGTGCTGCATGGTGCTTGGGTTGTTGAACGGGAAGATCAGGGAACGAAAGATCGGGGAGAGCAGGTGCGGATCAGTGCTCGTGGCTCTGCGCCGCGTTGATGTACACGCCCGTCAGGAGCGTGAAGACGTAGGCCTGGAGGAAGGCGACCAGGATCTCGAACAAGGTGAAGAACACCAGGGCGATGAACGGGAGCGGGGCGATGATCAGCGACGGGCCGAGGGTGACCATGGCGGCGGTGAGCACACCGAAGGTCACGAGGAGGATGTGGCCGGCGAGCATGTTGGCGAAGAGACGCACGGTGTGGCTGAAGGGCTGGACCAGGAACTTCGAGATGAACTCGATCGGCACCACCAGCACGAGCAGGGCGACGGGCACGCCCGGCGGCACGAGGGCGTGCTTGATGTAGCCGAGGCCGTGGCTCTTGAACCCGGCGCCGTGGTACACGACGTAGGCCAGCAGGGCGAGGAACAGCGGCAGGGCGATGCGGGCCGTGGCCGGCATCTGGATGACCGGGATGATCCCGAAGATGTTCGTGAACCAGACGAAGAAGAACAGCGACAGCAGGAACGGGGTGAACTTGCGCCCCTCCTCGCCCATGGTCTCCATCACGATGCCCTCCTCGACGAAGTCGAGGGCGATCTCGGCCAGGTTCTGGCTGCCCGTCGGGACCAGCGACTTCTTCCGGCCGGCGACCGTGAAGAAGACGACGATCATCGCGATGGCGAAGAGGTAGACGAGGACGACCTTGTTGAACTCGTACCACTGACCTTCGGTACCGCCCATGCCGGGCCAGTTGACGATGTGACTGAGCGGCGGGAATTCCAGTGCGAACACGCTCATTGCTCCTGAGGGGACGGCTTGAGGCCGGGAAAGGCCAGGGATGCGGATACGAACTTGGTCTCCCAGAACAGGAGGCCGAGGTGGGTGGCGATCAGCGTGACCCCGAGCGGCACCTCGGCCACCCAGGGCTGGTCGATCACCAGCAGCACGGCGACGGTGATCAGCGCCATGCGAACCAGGAAGCCGAAGAGGCAGACGCCCATCAGCAGACCGAGCGAGATGCGGGCGGCCCAGCCGAGCAGGGCGGCGGCCACGACGAAGTTGATCAAGATGAGGCCGTAGGCGTACGCGACCGAGGCCACCCCGTCGGTGCCCCAGCCGATGAAGCCCGCCAGCAGCGCGACCGGGAGGGCCAGCAGGCCTCGCTTGACGAGGTCGCGGGCGACCTGCGCCTCCGGAGCAGGACCGAGGTCCTGCATCGCCATGGGCGACGGCTTGGGCCGGACGGTGGCGCTCACGAGACCCCGTCCGCCTTGCGGTTCCAGATGGCGCCGGCTTCGTGCTTGCGCATCTCGAGGTCGTAGCCGAGGAAGAGCTTCACGGTGATGCCGGCGAAGCCGAAGACCGAGAAGAGGATCGTGAAC
This sequence comes from uncultured Iamiaceae bacterium, assembly GCA_964501845.1. Classification (GTDB taxonomy): domain Bacteria; phylum Actinomycetota; class Acidimicrobiia; order Acidimicrobiales; family Iamiaceae; genus Aquihabitans. The sequence continues at coordinate 2,626 of CAZCVS010000314.1, read as the reverse complement.
ACCGGGGTGGTGCCGGCGAGGCGGTCGATGAGCAGGCCGACGCCGACCATGACGAGCAGCGTGATGGTGAGCTCGAGGCCCCGGCCCATCGCGGTGCTGTAGCCCCGGTTGGTCTCGACCGCGTAGCTCTCACGGTCGAACGAGCGGCTCTTCGCGTTGCGGCCCAGCAGGGATGCAGAAGCTGCCCGTGCGGCCGCGGCGGCGGGGGCTTCTTTGCCCTTGGTGCGTGACGTGGAGTCGCTCATGGAGGTGGGAAGCCAAGCGGTTGGCGCTGCAGTCTCGCAGGTGTGCCTCAGGGCCGCTTGTGAATCGAATCTCAATGTAGGCGCATCGCTGGGACCCGGCAAATCTGGTCCCGACGGATCACCGCCGCGAGGGCTCGTGGGCCGGAGCGGCGGCCTCGACGGCGTCGTCGCCGACCGGTTCGTCGGCCGCTTCGGCGATCTGCTGGAGCCGCCGGTGCTCCTCTTCGGCCGCCTCCTGCTGGCGGGCGCGACGAGTGCCGGGGTGGAAGAACGTGAGCAGGATCAGCGCCAGAGCGGCCACCGCGATGGGCACGAAGCCGTTGCCCTTGCCCGTGTAGACCGGGTAGAGGACGAACAGCGACAACAGGGCGGACCACAGCCAGAGGATGGCGACGCTGCGGCGGTGCCCGTGCCCGAGGCGCATCAGCCGGTGGTGCAGGTGGTCCTTGTCGGCCTCGGCCAGCCCGGCCCGCTTGCGCGCCCGCCGGACGATCGCGAACGCCGTGTCGATGATCGGGATCGCCATCACGAAGAACGGGATGAACAGCGGAGCGAAGAAGAAGAAGACCTGCCCGGAGTACTCCTGGGTCGTCTGGCCCCCCACGAGGATCGTGGACGCCGCCATCAACCCACCGAGCATCAGCGCCCCGCCATCGCCCATGAAGATGCGGGCTGGGTTGAAGTTGTGGGGCAGGAAGCCGAGGCAGATCCCGGCCGTGATCACGCAGATCAGCGGGCTCGGGTTGTCGGGCGCCAAGACGTCGACCCCGCCGGTGGCGAGCTTGTGGCCGTAGAGGAAGAACGCACCGGCAGCGATGGCGACGATGCCCGCCGCCAGTCCGTCGAGCCCGTCGATGAGGTTCACGGCGTTGGCCATGCCGAGGACCCACAGGACCGTGATGAGCGGGGCCAGGTCCAGCGGGACCACGAACAGGCCGTCGAGGAACGGCGGCCGGAAGTACAGCATGGTGACGCCGAACAGGTACATGACCGATGCCGCGAGCACGATGCCGGCGGTCTTGGCCGGGGCCGAGACGTCGCGCACGTCGTCGAGCGTCCCCACGCCGCAGAGGATCAGCGCACCGAGCACCACCCCCACGATCGTCGGCAGCTGATCCTCGAACATGGCCGGGAACCCGCCGGAGAGCCCCGCCACGCCCATGGCCGCCAAGAAGCCCACGAGCATGGCCAGGCCGCCCAGCAGCGGCATCGGCTTGTCATGGACCGCCCGGTCCGAGGGCAGGGCGACGACCCGGAGCCGGAGGGCCAACCACTTCACGACCGGCGTGGCCAGGAACGTCACCACGAGCGCGATGACGAAGGCAGCCACGTAGGCAGAGGTGGTGGGCATCGCGTTCCAGTCTCGCCGCCCGGGGCGGTCAGCTGGGGTAGGGGGCGAACTTCGAGCAGAGGGTGGCGACCGCTTCACGGGTCTCGGCGATCACCGAGTCGTCGTCGCGGTGCGTCAGCACCCGGTGGATCTGGAACGCGATCTCGCGCATCTCGCGGTGGCCCATGCCCTGGGTGGTCACGGCGGGCGTGCCGATGCGGAGGCCGGACGTGATGTAGGGCGGGCGGGGGTCGTCGGGCACGGTGTTCTCGTTGAGGCTGATGCCGGCACGGTCCAGCACGAGGCGGGCCTTCTTGCCGGACAGGTCCTCGTCGAACGAGCGGAGGTCGACGAGCATCAGGTGGTTGTCCGTCCCTCCTGACACCAGGCGCAGGCCGTGACCGGCGAGGGCCTCGGCGAGGGCGTTGGCGTTCGACACGACCTCCTGGGCATAGGTCGAGAACTCGGGGCTGGCCGCTTCGCGGAACGCCACGGCCTTGGCCGCGATCACGTGGTCGAGCGGGCCGCCCTGCGACCCGGGGAACACCGCCTTGTCGATGGCCGCGGCGTGCTCGGCCTTCGACAAGATGCACCCGCCGCGGGGGCCGCGGAGGGTCTTGTGGGTGGTGAACGTCACGATGTCGGCCACCGGCACCGGGTTGGGGTGGACCCCGCCCGCGATGAGCCCGGCGATGTGGGCGGCGTCGAACATGAACAGCGCACCCACCTCATCGGCGATCTCCCGGAAGGGCTGGGGATCGATGATCCGGGGATACGCCGTGGCTCCGGCCACGATGATCTTCGGACGGTTGGCGAGGGCTAGGTCGCGGACCTGGTCGAAGTCGATGCGCTCGTCGCTCGGCGTCACGCCGTAGGACACGAAGTTGTAGAGGATGCCGCTGGCGTTGACCGGCGAGCCGTGGGTGAGGTGGCCGCCCTGGTCGAGCCGGAGGCCGAGGACGGTGTCGCCGTGGTCCAGCAGGCCGAGGTACACGGCCATGTTGGCGTTGGCGCCGGAGTGCGGCTGGACGTTGGCGTGCTCGGCGCCGAA
>CAZCVS010000313.1:0-4359 GCA_964501845.1 uncultured Iamiaceae bacterium | reverse complement strand
GCGGCCGCGCTTGTCGAGGTACCAGCTCTGGCAGCCGCCGGTGTTCCACACCGTGCCCGCCACCTTGGCCTGCACGTCCTCGTTGTAGGCGGCGAGTGCCTCCGGCCGGACCTCCACGGTGGAGGCGCCGAGGCGGTCCATCGTGCGCAGCGCGTCGAGGACGTACGTCACCTGCGATTCGATCATGTAGACGATCGACGAGTGGCCGAGGCCGGTGTTGGGGCCGACGAGGAAAAACAGGTTCGGGAAGTTGTCGACCGTGGTGCCGAGGTAGGCGGCCGCGCTCTCGGACCACTGGTCGGCGAGCTTCACGCCGTCGCGGCCCCAGATCGAGTGCGCGGCGGGGATGTCGGTGACGTGGAAGCCGGTGCCCAAGATGATCGTGTCGGTGGGGACCTCGGTCCCGTCGACGGTGATGATCGACGTGGGCGTGATGCGGGCGATCCCAGACGTCTCGACGGTGACGTTCGGCTTCGTCAGCGCCGGGTAGTACTCGTTGCTGAGCAGCACCCGCTTGCAGCCGAGCGTGTAGTTCGGTGTCAGCTTGGCCCGGAGCTCGGGGTCGGCGACCTGGGCGTGGAGGTGGGCCCGGGCCAGCTTCTCGCCGCGCTTGAGGATCGAGGGCCGGCGGGTGAAGCCGATCGCGGTGAGCTCCCGCAGGGCGTACACCGCGGCCCGGGTCAGCTGCATCGCTCCCGGGATGTGGCGGAACGCGAACCGCTCGAAGCGCTTGAAGGGCCGGGCGGTGCGGTGCATCACCCATGGCGGGGTCCGCTGGAACAGCGTCAGGCGGCCGACCTCGGGCTGGATGGCCGGGACGAACTGGATCGCCGAGGCCCCGGTGCCGATGACCGCCACGTTCTCGCCCGCGAGGTCGTGGTCGTGGTCCCACTGGGCCGAGTGGAACACGGTGCCGGCGAAGGTGTCGATGCCCTCGATGTCGGGCAGGCTCGGTTCGCTCAGCGGACCCAGCCCGGCGACGAGCACCTGGCCCTCGTAGGTCCCGTCGGAGGTCTCGACGATCCAGACCCGCCGGTCCTCGTCCCACCGGGCGCCCTCGACCGTGCGCCCGAAACGGATGTGGGGGACCAGGTCCTCGTCGGCTGCCACCTTGCGCAGGTAGGCCCAGATCTCGGGCTGGGGCGAGTAGGTGTTCGACCACTCCGAGTTGAGGGCGAACGAGAACGAGTACAGCGCGCTCGGCACGTCGCAGGCACAGCCCGGGTAGGTGTTGTCCCGCCACGTTCCGCCGACGTCGCCCGCCCGCTCCAAGATGAGGAAGTCGTCCATGCCGGCTCGCTTCAGGCGCGCCGCCATGCCCAAGCCGGCGAACCCGGTGCCGACGATGACCACCCGGGCCGAGGTCGCCGTGGCGTCCGGGGCGGTGATGCGAGTGGGGGAGGCCGTGGGCATGGTTCGCTCCTGGTCACGCGAGGACGGGCGTCCCCTGTTGATCGTCGGTCAACAACGTATGGCAATGCTGACCGGCGGTCAATAAGCTGGAGCCGTGACACCTGCCACCCCAGCGACGCGCAGCCGCCTGAGCCCCGACGAGCGTCGGTCCCAGCTCATCGCCATCGGGCTGGAGATGCTGGCCGACCGTGCCCTGCACGAGCTCTCGGTCGAGGAGATCGCCACCGCGGCGGGTACGTCGAAGGCGCTCGTGTTCCACTACTTCGGGTCCCGGCCCGAGCTGCTGCGCGCCATCGCCGAAGCGGCCGCGGACGACTTCATCGACCGCACCGAGCCTGATCCATCGCTCCCGCTCGAGGATCAGCTCGAGCAGAGCATGCAGGCCTTCGTCCGCTACGTGGCCGACCACCGGGTCGGGTACGTGATGCTGGTGCGCGGTCCGGCCACTGGTGCCGACGAGATGCTCGGCCTGTTCGAGCAGACCCGCGGCCGCGTCGTCGACCGCATCGTGTCGAAGCTGGGCCCGGTGGACGACGTGCCGTCGTTCCGCCTGGTCGTGCGGGGCTGGGTCGCCTTCGCCGAGGAGGTCACCATCTCCTGGGTCGGCGACCCCATCCTCTCCGAAGACGAGTTGCTCGACCTGCTCAACCACTCGCTCGCACAGCTGGTCGCCCTCGCCTTGCTGGGGCCGGGCCCGCTCGTCCTTCCCGAGTGACGAGCGGGCCTACGGCTCCGCGACGACGCCCCGGAGGCCGTCTTCGCCGAACAGCGGCTCGATGGCACCGGCCAACGACGGGCCGCGGCGCAGGCCCTGCCCGCCGTCGACGCTGATGACCTGGCCGGTGAGCCAGGTGGACTCCGGGCCGACGAGGAACCGCACCAGGGCCGCGATGTCCTCGGGCTCCCCGATGCGGTCGATGGGTGTGTTCTCCGTGTAGGACTCGAGCACCGGTCCGCCCGCGGTGATGAGCTCGACGAGGTCCGTGCGGATGAGGCCGGGGCACACGGCGTTGACGCGGACCCGGCTCGGGCCGAGCTCGTCCGCCGCCTGGCGGCACAGCTGGTTGATGCCGGCCTTGGCGGGGCCGTAGGCGCCGAACCACGGGTGCACGAGGGACCCAGCGGTGGAGGAGATGGCCACGAACGAGCCACCCCCGCCGCGCACGAGCGAGGCCGCCCCGTGCTTGAGGGCGAGCATCGTCCCGGTGAGGTTGAGCGTGGTGGTGGCGGTCCACTCGTCGAGGCCGAGCTGGGTCACCGGGCCGATGGAGGTGCTGCCACCCGCATTGGCGACCACCGTCGCCAGCGGGCCGCCCGCGTGGTCCTCGGCGGCGTGGACGGCGGCGATGACCGCGGCCTCGTCGGTGACGTCGGCCGCGACGGCGTGGAGTGTCCCCGGGCCGTCGGGGAGCCCGGCGCCCGTCACCGCGGCCTCGAGCCGCTCGGCCGACCGGCCGCAGATGGTGACCGTGGCGCCGTCGGCCGCGAGGCGGGTGGCGATGGCGAGACCGATCCCGCTCCCGCCACCGGTGACGAGCGCTCCGGTGCCCGCGAGGGCGTGCGGCGCGCTCACTTCTTGGCCGGGAGGAGGGCCGAGATGAACACGAGCACACCGCCAGCGATGGTGAGGTAGAAGCCGATGGCGGTGGTGGCCTCGAAGCTCGACGGGAAGTTGTCGGTCACGAAGGCGGCGATCTCCGCCCAGTTGGCGGCGGTGACGCCGATGATGGCCACGCCCACCAGTGCGGTCACGATGCGCACCGGCGTGCGGGCGATGCCGGTGAACAACAAGAGCGCGACCACGATCGCGGCGGCGGCGAGCCCGACGATGACGTAGGGGGTCTGGGTCTTCAGCAGACCCTCACCCGCGGTCAGGGACCAGGCGGAGACGGTCCCGGTGTTGCCGAGCTTCACCCATCCGGAGAACACCCCGACGATGGCCAGCACGGCGCCGACGATCCCGACGAGGCCCCCCAGCACGGACCCTCCGGCCGCCTTGTCGGCGGGTGGGGCGGGCGGTGGCCCGCCCCACGGCGGCGGACCACCGGGGGCGGCGGCGGGTGCGCTCCAGGCGGGAGCGCCAGGCGGAGGCGTCCCCTGGGGGTCGAAGGTCGGAGGGTTCAGTGGGGGTGCCGTGGGCTGCTGCCATGCGGGCGGTGCCGACGGGTCCGGAGGGGTCCACGCCGGGGCCGGCGGCGGTGGCGAGCTGGGTCCCCAGGGTCCGGACGGCTCCGCGGTCGGCGGGGCCGGTGGCGGGGGAGCGGGAGGCGCGAACGGCGACGGTGCCGGGTCTGGCGGCGGTTGGACCTGGGTCGCGTCGTTGAGCCCCGGGGTGGCGACGTGCGTCGCATCGTCGGCGGGAGGAGAAGGAGGGGGAGGCGGCGGTGCAGCGGCGCGCAGCGGCTGACCGCAGCCGGTGCAGAACGCTGCCGCCGACGGCACCTCGGTGCCGCAGTTGGAACATGCAATCGTGTCGCTCACTCGAACAGCCTTCCTCGCCGCAGGGTCGGGCCATTGTGCCCGACAGCGGTGAGGAAGGCTGACGGATCAGTTCCGGAGCTTGGCGAGCAGCCGCAGGATCTCGAGGTACAGCCAGACCAGGGCGAGCATCAGGCCGAAGGCGGCGAACCACTCCATGTAGCGGGGGGCCTTGTAGTCGACGGCGGTCTTGATGAAGTCGAAGTTGAGCAGCAGGTTCAGCGAGGCGACGACGACCACGATCAGGCTGAACACGATGCCGGCGGGCGACGAGTCGTTCACGATCGGCAGCGAGCTGCTGAAGAAGATCGAGGCGACGATGTTGGCCAGGTACACCAGGAAGATCGCACCCATCGCCGCGAAGATGCACATGCGCAGCTTCTGCGTGACGCGGATGGCCCCGGTGGCGAACAGCACCATCATCGTGATGAAGACGCCGAAGGTGAGCAGCACCGCTTGGACGACGAT
>CAZCVS010000312.1:548-4379 GCA_964501845.1 uncultured Iamiaceae bacterium | reverse complement strand
CAGCGACCGTCCGGCCTGGCGCATGAACCAGACGGGAACCCGGTCATGAGGCTCGCAGCGGCAAGCTCGGAGGAACGGGGCGTCAGCGCTGACCATCGCGGTCACGCTACCGGCGCGCCCGCGACCGGCCCCATCCCACTGCTCGACGGGGCCGGTTGGGCACGGATCGTGGTTGGATGCGGGGCATGCGCCGTTCGATCGATGACCATCCGTTCGACCCCTCGCTGGATCCGGTGGTGGCGGACGACCCGGACCTGACGCCGGTGTCGTGGGCGATCGCCATCGCGGATGACTACGACGATGCCGAGCCGCGGGTCGTGCTGACGGTCGACGAGATGGGCAAGCCGGGCGAGGGCCTGGTCGCCCACCTGCTGCCCGTCGAGGCCCGCCGCATCCGGATGGCCCTGCGCGACGCCCTCAAGGAGATCGGCGAGGACACCGGCGCCTGACCTTGCCTGGTGACCTGCGGACGGACCCGGGCTAGCCTCCCAGGCCATGGGAGGGGCAGCACCGGCTGCGGTGCGTGCGGGCGCGCGGGATGTGGACGACCTCGTCGCGTCGGCGTTCGGCGCGGCCTGGGACCACCTCGCCGTCGAGGACCCGCCCGGGCCCACCGACGCCATCTTCTGCTTCGGCAGCCGGCACTGGCGCGTCCCGGAGCGTGCCGCGGCGCTCTTCGCCGAAGGCGTGGCGCCGTTCGTCGTGGTCACGGGCGGCCCGAGCGCTCCCGGCGGCGCGTCGGAGGCCGAGCGGTTCGCGGCTGACCTGGTGGCGGCGGGGGTGCCCGAGGACCGGCTGATCCTGGAGCACGCCGCCCGCCACACGGGGGAGAACGTGGTGCTGGGCCTGGAGCACCTGCGGCGTCACCTCGAGCCCCAGCGACTGACCCTGGTGAGCTGGCCCCTCGCAGCCCGGCGGTGCCGCGCCACCTTCGCCCACCTCGCTCCCGAGGTGTCGGTGGCCTCGGCCCCCGCCCTGCGCCACGCCGGGTACCGGTGGCGCCCGACGCTGCGGCGCATCCGCTTCTCGCTGGGCGAGCTCGACCGGCTGCACCGCTACGGCGCCGAGGGGCTCATCGTCGCCCAGCCACGCCCGGTCGCCGTGGACGAGGCGATCCCGGTGCTGCGGGCTGCACTGGGCTGGCCCGATGGGGCTGGGCAGGGCCGGTCAGCGCACGACGCGGCGGGCCTCGCGGTCGAAGCGCCGCGGCCGGCCCGTGAAGCCGAAGCGCGCTCGCTGATCGTCTGACAGTGCGGCGGCTTCGGGGGCCGAGAACGTGCCCGGGAAGTCCCAGTGCGGCTGCGCCCACCGACGGGCGTAGAAGAGGTGCAGCGCCCGCCGGTGCTCGGCCGTGGTGTTCGCACCGGCAGCGTGGGCGAGCGTCCCGTCGAACGCCAGGGCGCCGCCCGGCGGCACGGTGATGGTCGTGGTGCGGTCCTCGAGCGTGGCGGCATCGGCGCGGACATCAGGCTCGCGGTGGCTGCCGGGTACGACCCGGGTGGCGCCCCGCTCGGGCGTGAACGGGTCGAGGGCGCACACGATGTGGAGGAAGACGGTGGTGCCGGGCGTGGGGTCAGCGTGGTCGCGGTGCAGGACCTGGGCCGTGCCGCCGGGCACCATGTCGAGGCCGTTGCAGCCGGCCACGACGCAGTCGTCGCCCAGCACCGCGTCGGCCAGAGCGAGCACGGCCGGGTGCGTGCACAGGCCCAGGAACACCGGGTGCTTGACGGGCAGGGCGTAGGCCACCCGGTAGGCGTCGGTCCGCCAGCCGCGCTCGATGGCGATGTCGGCCTCGGCGGCGAATACGCCGTCGAGGGCAGCGGCCGCCTCGGACACCTGGTGGGGGTCGAGCAGCCGTTCCACCGTCACGAAGCCGTCCGCGGCCACAGCGCCGCGGGTCGCCGCGGGGTCGAGGTCTGCCGTCAGAGGGACCACCGCCGGCTGCCGCGCAACCGGGTCAGCTGGTGGCGGAGGAGCGCAGCCTCGATGGCCCGGCGCAGTCGGGGGTTGGCATCGAGGCGGACCAGCTCATCGTGCAGATCGACCCAGGCGCTGCCGCGGCTGGTGGGCCGGGCGGTGGCGACGGCTCGGAGCGACGGAGCCGGCATGGCTGGGAACTGGCCCTCGACCCCGGCGATGCGGATGGCCACGCCGGTGCGGATGCACTTCTCGCACTGCCCGCAGTTGTAGGCACCGCCCCGGTTCTCCCAGCAGACCCGGAGGTGGTTCCGGGCGGCGGGCGCGGTGGCGATGCGGCGGATCTTGTCGACACGGGTCGCGTCGGCGCCGTCGTGGATGATCGCCACGTCGTCGCTGGACCACAGCGGGTCGAGCAGGGGATGCGACCCGAGGCCCTCCAGGTGGGCGTAGGTGTGCGTGGCCGGCACCAGCACCCGGGAGAACTGGGGCGCGAGCAGCAGGGCGACGGTGGCCAGAGCGGCGCCGTGGTAGTCGTTCCAGCCCACGCCGTTGCGGTCGCCGAAGGCCTGGAGGTCCGATTCGATCTCGATGAGCGGCAGCCCGAGGTCGGCCGCTGCCGCCTGGAGCCGGGCGCCCACCTCGGCGCGCAGCGGGCGGTCGTCGAGCGGGACGTCGAAGCCGTAGACGTAGATCAGGGCATCGAGCTGGTCGCGGTTTGCGATCACGGTGTGGAACGAGTCGACGCCGCCGGTGAAGAACGAGGCGGTGCCGCGGCCGGTGGGACGGCCGGCAGCCGGCGCGGCGGACCCGGCCGGCGCTGTGCGGACCTCGATCCGCTGGTACCAGGGGTCCCGGAGCCGCAGGGCACGATCCCAGGTGCGGAACACGGTCTGGATCTGCTCCGCGCCGCGCTGCAGCTCGGGGCTCACGGGCGCGTCGATGGTGAGGTCCTGCCCGGTGCGCATCGCCGGCAGGAGCGTGGCGGCGAGCGCCGCGTCGCCCCCGCTCGCACCCTCTACACCTGCGGGTAGGCGGAACGTGATGGTCGACGCGCCGCCCGGCCCGTCGACATCGACCACCAGACGGCCATCGCGCTCGACCGGAGCATCCACCCTCACGGCCGCTGAACCTAGTCCCCTCGGTCGAGGCGGTGACCAGTGGGGCCGGGGACCGGCGGGGCTAAGCTTTCGAATCCCCTGCAAAGGGGTTCGACGACCTCCAGGACCGCAACACGACCCATGGCGATCCATCCCGACCTGGCCGCTGAGCAGGCCTACATCGATCGTGCCTACGACTGCCTCGAGCAGGCGCGCACCTCGGCGAACCGGCTGAAGGGCATGGTCGAGGTGGGCAAGGGTGGCACCGAGCAGGCCCGCTTCGAGCGGGAGGTCATCTTCGACACGGTGATCCACCGGCTCACCCAGCTCCACCTGGGCGACGCCTCGCTGCTGTTCGGCCGCATCGACCGCGAGCAGGAGGACGGGGGCGACACCTTCTACATCGGCCGGCTCGCGGTCTCGGACCCGAACCAGGAGCCGGTGGTGGTCGACTGGCGGGCACCGGTGGCCGAGCCCTTCTACCGGGCCACGGGCCGTCAGCCGATGGGCCTCGCCCGTCGCCGCTACTTCGCCACCCGCGGCCGCCAGCTGCTGGGCATCGAGGACGAGCTGTTCGGGGAGCACGCGCTCGACCTCGGCGAGGGCGCTGGCCTCCAGGGTCACGGCACGCTCATCGCCGCGCTGGAGACGGCTCGCTCGGGCCGCATGGGCGACATCGTCGCCACCATCCAGGGCGAGCAGGATGAGATCATCCGGGCGCCCCTCCCGGGCGTGCTGGTGGTGCAGGGCGGCCCCGGCACCGGCCAGCCGGTCGTGGCGCTCCACCGTGCCGCGTACCTCCTCTACACGCACC
>CAZCVS010000312.1:0-538 GCA_964501845.1 uncultured Iamiaceae bacterium | reverse complement strand
TCCGGTGTGGAGTTGGCCGTGCTGGCCGACCTGGTCGACGACGTCGCCATCCGTGGCCGTGACCGGGAGACGGTGGCCCGGCTCAAGGGCCACGAGGTCATGGCCAAGGTGCTCGCCAAGGCCGTTCGCGACCGCAAGCGGGCGCTGCGCCGGCCGTTGCGCATCGGGCTGGGCCTCCAGACGCTGAGCCTGTCGGTGGCGGTCTCGGCCGACATCGTCCGCGACGCCCGCCGCCGCTACCGCCACCACAACGCGGGACGGCGCTTCGTGGAGCGGGAGGTGGCGTTCCACCTGGCCGAGTCGGCGCGGACGCCTCTCGACCCCGACGAGGTGTGGCGCCAGATCCGCAAGCACCCCGATGTCCGCGCCGCCCTCGAGGAGATGTGGCCGGTGCTGACGCCGGCCCAGCTGCTGCACGACCTGTTCGGCTCGAAGGCGCTCCTGTACCTGGCGGCCGGACGGCTGCTCTCCAAGGAGCGGGTGGAGCTGCTGCACCGCCCGCGCTCGGCGTCGGTCGACGACGTGGTGTGGACCCACG
>CAZCVS010000311.1:0-4394 GCA_964501845.1 uncultured Iamiaceae bacterium | reverse complement strand
CCGAGGCCGGCGGCCTTGAGCGTGGCGTAGCCGGGCTTGATCTGCTCGTTGATGATGCGCAGGCGCTTGTCGAAGGGCCAGAAGCTGCTCTTCATGGCGTTGATGGTGAGCCACTCGAAGTCATCCCAGTCCCAGCCGAACGCCTCGTGGAGGTTGGCGAACTCGCGGGACATGGAGATGTCGCTCATGAGCCGGTTGTCCGTGTTGACCGTGACCCGGAAGCGCAGCTGCTTGAGCAGGCCGATGGGGTGCTCGGCGACGGTGTCGCAGACCCCGGTGTGGACGTTGGACGTGGGGCACATCTCAAGGGGGATGCGGCGGTCGCGGACGAACGAGGCCAGCCGGCCGAGGGCGACCTGGCCGTCGGGCTCGACCGTGATGTCGTCGATGATGCGCACGCCGTGCCCCAGTCGCTCAGCGCCGCAGATCTGCAGCGCCTCCCAGATGGAAGGCAGGCCGAACGCCTCGCCGGCGTGGATGGTGATGTGGGAGTTGGCCTGGGCCACGATCCGGAAGGCGTCGAGGTGGTGGCTGGGCGGGTTGCCGGACTCGCTGCCCGCGATGTCGAACCCGACCACGCCCTGGTCCCGGTGCCGGAGGGCGACCTCGGCGATCTCGGTGGACCGGGCGGCGTGGCGCATGGCGGTGACGAGCAGGCCGACCTCGATGGGCCGACCGGCACTGGCCTTCTCGAAGCCGGCGAGCATGGCCTCGACCGCCTCGTCCGGGGTCAGGCCGCCCTCGATGCAGAGCTCCGGTGCCATGCGGACCTCGGCGTAGACGACGCCGTCGTCGGCCAGGTCCTCGATGCACTCGGCCGCCACCCGCTCGATGTGCTCGCGGGTCTGCATGCAGGCCACGGTGTGCTCGAACGTGTCCAGGTACAGGTCGAGGTCGCGCCGGTTGGCGCCCTCGGTGAACCAGGCCTGGAGCTCGTCGGGGTCGTTGGAGGGCAGCTCGTGGCCGACCTCGGCCGCGATGTCGATGACGGTGGAGGGCCGCAGCCCTCCGTCGAGGTGGTCGTGCAGCAGCACCTTCGGAGCCCGCCGGATGGAGTCCATGTCGATGCGCTCGGCCATGGACGGAGGGTACCGGCGCCGTCCCCGCACCGCTCCCAGGTTCCGACCCGTCCACCGCGGGTTCGCCGGCGCGTTGCCCGCGCCGGGAGATCGGCTCGTCAGCTGGGGGCGCCGTTGGGGAACTTGGTGCCGAGCCAGTTCACGATCTCCTGGTTGCTCAACGAGTGGTGGACCTGTTCCTCGGGCGTGGTGACCTGGATGAACCCCGGACACGGACCAGCGCGACTGGAGAGCTCGCCACCCGAGATCTTCTTGCCGCTGTGGAGCTCGTAGACATCGACGGTCCACACGCTGGTGGCGAGCTCGTGGCTGCTCGCGTCCCACATGTTCGATGGGCCCGAGCCGGTGTAGTCGCACTGCTGCCCGGTCCCTCGGAGCTCGACGAAGTCGAGGCAGGCGATGGTGCGGACGCCCTCGGCCTCCTCGGCGAAGACCTCGACCCCGTCGGGATGGGGTGACACGGTCGTGGCGGCCGGCCTCGGGCCCGTCTCCGCGGAACCCGTGCCGTCGGGGGCCTCCGTCCGGCCGTTCCCGTCGCCGGACGTGACCCCGGTTTCGTTGAGCCCGGACCCGTCGGGAGAGAGGTAGATCTGGCTCGGCGCGGCGGGGTCGTGAGCCGGGACCTCCTCCCATGCCGTGGGGCCGGCGCACCAGTCGTCGAGCGCGCCTTCCCGCTCGGTGCGCGGCGTCGTGGCCGCCGGCTCGGGGTCGGGCTCGGTGACCGACGCCGCCGTGTCGGAGGTCGTCTCCTCGTCGTCCTTCGAGACGAAGGTCATCAGGGCGAACAGGCCGACGGCCAGGACGACCCCGACGCCGCAGATCACCAGGAGCCGCCGGCCCTGGCTGGCGCGCGGTGGCGTCGGGTCCGGCTTCCGTCCGAGGGGAGGGGACCCGCCGGGCGGTCGAGCGCCCGGGGCGGGCGGAACGTTCGGCGAGCCGCCGGCGAACCCACCCGCGCCCGCGAACCCGCCGACGCCGATGAACCCGGTCGGTGGGGCGGTCGGACCGCTGGTCGACGGGTTCCCCGGCGGAGGCCTGACCGCTGCGGGGGACGCGACCGCTGCCCCCAGTGCCGACCCGCAGGTGGCGCACAGCACCGCGTCGTCGGCCGCCTCTGTCCCACAGGTCGCACAGGTCCGCCGGTTGCTCTGGTCGCTCATGGGGCCAGAAGGTAATCGACCGCGAACCGGTCTTCGGCGGGCGGCGTGCTACCGGAAGGTGGGGCCGGCCCAGGACATCTTCATGAGGCGCCTCACCTGGCCCGGGTGCTCGGGATCGGGGAGGTCGATGCCGGTGTCGGTGAAGCCGGCCGCCCGGTAGGCGCGCACGGCGCGGGCGTTGCGGGGGTCGGGGTCGATCCAGACCTCGGGGCAGTCGGGCAGCGTGGCCCGCAGAACGTGGTGGACGAACTCCAGCACCAGACGGCGGCCGTGGCCCTGGCCGACGTAGTCGGGGTCGCCGATGGCGATGTCGAGCGCGACCGTGCCGGGCGGGATGTCGAGACCCGGGTACCACTCGGCCTCGTCTTCCACCCGGTACCACTGGATGAAGCCGACGGCCTTGCCCTCGATCTCCATGACCCAGGGCGTCACGTGGTGCTCGCCCTCGATGCGCTCGCGGTACTTGGCCTCGACGCCCTCGATGGTCTCGGTGGCGTCGTCGCCCCACCATTCGGCCACGTGGGGCTCGAGGAGCCAGGCGTGGAGCTGGGGGAGGTCGTCTCGGACCATGGGGCGGAAGCTGAGCTGCTCGTCTCGCGGGCCAGCGGTCATGCGTCGGTCGATCCTCGGGTCCAGGGGTGGGGATCAGGCGGCGTCGAACCCCCGGAGCGGGAGGGATGGGGACCGTTGCAACCAGTTCTCGTCGGGATACTGCGCAGCCCCGTCGATGACGTGCACGGTATAGGCATGGCGGCTGCGCGATGAGCGATTGACATCGCTCCAGTGCGGAAGCAGCCCGTGGAGCAGCACGAGCGTGCCGGCCTCCGCCTCGATCGGGACGAGTTCGGGGCCGCCCGGCTCGGGCCAGGGCGCGTCGTCGAGCACCTCGAACGCGGTGCCCCCGGCGGGGTCCCGCACGAACCGCTTGCGCAGCGGGGTGCGATGGCCGCCGGGCTGGGCCCACAGGCAGCCGTTCTCCAAGGTGGCGTCCTGGAGGGCCACCCAGAAGCCGACGACGGTCATCGGGTCCGTGAACAAGAAGGCGGAGTCCTGGTGGCAGCTCACCTCGCCACCGATGAACGGCGACTTGAAGATGTACATCGACTGGAGGAGCTTCGGGTCGACGAAGCCGATGGAGGTGGCGGCCTCGGCGATGGCGGGCTGTCGGCTGAAGGCGTCGAACACCGGGTCGAGGTCGTGCATGGCGTGGCCGATCTTGTTGATCGACAGCGCCTTGTCCCCGAGGAGCTGGCCGTCCGCGTCGAAGGCGCCTTCCTCGAAGAAGCACGAGATGGCATCGCCCGAGGCCATGAAGTACTCGTCGGACGTGCGGGTCTGCTCCTGGGTCGAGAAGATGGACACCGTCTCGGGGTCGAACGCATCGACGATCTCCCCCGCTCGGGCCATCAGGGCCTCGCAGCGGTCGAGGGGGATCGCGCCGGGGACGGCGAGGAAGCCGTCGCGCTCCCATGCGTCGATCTGGGTCTGGTCGAGGGCCATGTCGGGCTCCCGTGGTCATCGGCACCAGCCGAGTGCCCGCCTGCTGCGGACCCGCCCATTCTGCCGCCGCCCCCGCCGCCTGATCGAACTTTCGACGCGAACGGTTGCCGTGCAACCACGAACGTCGAAAGTTCGTTTCGAGGTCGGGAGGTGATGCTTGAACTTTCGATGCCAGGGGTTGCTCTGCAACCACGAACGTCGAAAGTTCGTTGAAGGGTGGGATCGGTCAGGTGGGGTGTTCGACCCAGGTGTCGGCGGTGGAGACGGCGACCTCGACGGCGTTGGTGACGGCGGTGTCCTTCATCGCGAGGTCGGGACGCTCCTCCTGTTCGCGGTGGGCGATGATCCCGACCACGCAGCCGGCGCTGAAGCCGTAGACACCGCCCATCTTGAAGAGGGTGCCGGCCTCCATCTCCAGGTTCAGGACCCGCAGCGAGCGGTACTCCTCGATGCTCCCCCGGTTGCGCCGCAGCAGCTGGGGGTTGGCGGAGGACTCGGTGCGCTCCTGGCCCTCGAAGAACGTGTCGACCGACCCCATGATGCCGACGTGGTGCTCGATGGCGAGGTCCTCCGCAGCGTGCGCCAAGGCCACGGTGAGGAACGGGTCCGCGGCGGCGGGGTACTGCGGCGGGGCGATGTCGTCGGCGGCGCCCTG
>CAZCVS010000310.1:0-4430 GCA_964501845.1 uncultured Iamiaceae bacterium | reverse complement strand
CGGCCGGGTCGGTCACCTCGTGCACGGTCGCCACCCGCCCATCATGACGGATGCGCTCAGCGAGCGACCGTCGAGGTCAGAGGCACCGACTGCTTCCTTCTCGACCGCGCCGCCGCCTCGGCAACGGAGCCCGCGGTCAACCGAACGAGCGGACGAACAAGGCGACGGTGACGGCGCCGCCGAGCGAGACGACCAGCGTCCGCAGGACCTTCTCGTCGAGCCGGCGGGCGAGCCGGCCGCCGGCGTAGCCGCCCAGCAGGGTGGTGGGGGCCGCCACCGCGACGTACACCCACTCGACCGGGCCGAAGAGGCCGAAGACCACGACGCTGACGGAGGCGTCCACCAGCGAGATGATGGACTTCGTCGCGTTCAGGTTCTTCACCGAGTCGTTCAGCGTCAACGACAGTGCGGCGAGCACGATGACCCCGAGCGCCGCGCCGAAGTAGCCCCCGTAGATGGTAGCGACGAACACGGCGATGATGGAGGGGATCGGGGGGCGGATGTCCGACGTGTCCTGGTCCTTGAGGTGCTTGCGGATCACGGGTTGGAGGGCGGTCATCACCGTGGCGGCCAGCACCAGCCAAGGCACCAGGATGTCGAAGGACTCCTCCGACGTGACCAGGAGCAGGACGCACCCGATGGCCGAGCCGGCCAGCGTGGCTCCCAGCAGCCAAGGCAGCTGGTGGCGGCGGGTTCCGATCTCGCTGCGGAACGCGCTCACGCCGCCGAGGTAGCCCGGCCAGGTCGCCACCGAGTTGGTGACGTTCGCCGCCAGCGGGGACATCCCGGTGAGCAGCAAGGTGGGGAAGAGGATCAGCGAGCCGCCACCAGCGATGCTGTTGACGATTCCGCAGGCCGCGCCCGCGAGCGCGACGAGGAGGAGGGAGCCCACGAGTGGGGTCTAGCTCGCGGCGGGCGTGCGAGGCGAAGCCTCGAGGTCCAGCCCGGCCGGGCCGCATCGGTAGGCGATGGCGAAGCGGTCGTCGGTGGGAGAGGACGGAGGTCTCGATGGCGGCGACGATGTTGTCGCCGCGGTCAGCGCTGGAGGAACGGCACGTAGGAGTCGAGGACCCGCAAGACGTCGTCGCGGCCGGCCGATGGGAGTCGGAGCACCGTCTCGGTGATG
Source organism: uncultured Iamiaceae bacterium (assembly GCA_964501845.1). Taxonomy (GTDB): domain Bacteria; phylum Actinomycetota; class Acidimicrobiia; order Acidimicrobiales; family Iamiaceae; genus Aquihabitans. The sequence goes on along the minus strand of CAZCVS010000310.1, from coordinate 3,304 downwards.
CCGAGGGTCTGGTAGTGGTCGAGCTTGCCCTGGTCGGGAAGGGTGCCGAAGGGGATCACCGTGAAGTCGCCCGGGTCGCGGCCGACCTTCTCGCCGGCGGCGTGGAGGTCGGCCATGGCCGCGGCGACGCCGGCGCCACCGATCGGGATCCAGCCGTCGGCGAACTCGGCGATGTGCTCGAACAGGATCGGGCCGGGGGCGCCGCCGATCAGCACGGGAACACCGCTTCGGCCCCGAACCTGCTGCTTCGGCTTGGGCCAGGCCCACGCCTCGGCCATCTGGACGTGCTCGCCGTGGAAGGCCGCCGCTTCCTCGCCCCACAGCTCCTGCATCGCGAGGATCCGCTCGCGCACGACGGCGCGGCGGGTCTTCTTCGACCCGCCGTGGTTCTCGAGCTCCTCGATGTTCCAGCCGTAGCCGATGCCCAGCGAGATGCGGCCGTCGGACACGTGGTCGAGGGTGGCCACCTCCTTGGCGGTCACGATCGGGTCGCGCTCGGCGAGGAGGCTGATGCCGGTGCCCATGCGCACCCGCTCGGTCACCGCGGTCATCATCCCCATCGTCACGAACGGGTCGAGGCAGCGGCGGTACTCCTCGTCGAGCGGTTCGCCCATGGGCGCCGGCGTGCGGCGGCTCGTGGGGATGTGCGTGTGCTCGGGCAGCCAGATGGACGAGAAGCCGCGGGCCTCCACCTCTCTGGCCAGCTCGATCGGGTCGATGCTGAGGTCAGTCAGGAAGATCGTGACGCCGAGGTCCATGCCGGTCATGCGTTGACAGTAACCTGACGACCCGTCAGAAACAGTCCGAACGAACGGGTGCGATTTCCATGGGTTTCCTCTGCGACGGTCGAGTGGTGGTCATCACGGGAGCGGGACGGGGCATCGGCCGCGGCCATGCGCTCGAGTTCGCCCGCCAGGGCGCCAAGGTCGTGGTGAACGACATCGGCGCCGAGCTCGACGGTTCCGGCGGTTCCACCGGCCCGGCCGGCGAGGTGGTCGAGGAGATCCGTTCCAGCGGCGGCGAGGCCGTGGCCAACGGCGACGACATCTCCACCTGGGAGGGCGGGGCCAACTTGGTGAAGTCGGCCCTCGACGCGTTCGGCGACCTGCACGTCGTCGTCAACAACGCCGGGGTCGTCCGAGACCGCATGTTCGCCAACGCCACCGAGGATGAGTGGGACCTCACGATGCAGGTCCACCTCAAGGGCCACTTCACCACCTCCCGCCACGCCGCCGCCTACTGGCGCGACCGGTCGAAGGCCGGCGAGACCGTCGATGCGCGCATCATCAACACCACGTCGGGCGCCGGGCTCATGGGGTCGGTCGGCCAGGCCGCCTACTCCGCCGCCAAGGGCGGGATCATCTCCCTCACGCTCGTGCAGGCCGCGGAGCTGGGGCGCTACGGCGTCACCGCCAACGCCATCGCCCCGGCCGCCCGCACCCGGATGACCGAGCAGGTGTTCGCGGGAGACATGGCCAAGCCCGAGGACCCGAACGCCTTTGACGCCATGGCCGCGGACAACGTGGCCCCGCTCGTGGCCTGGCTGGGCTCTGCCGACGCGGCCGGCGTGACCGGCCGGGTGTTCGAGGTCGAGGCCGGCCGGGTCTCCGTGGCCGACGGGTGGCGCCACGGCCGGGTCATCGACAACGGCGCCCGCTGGGAGCCGATCGAGGTGGGCGCCGCGGTCACGGAGCTCCTCGCCGAGGCGCCGGTGCCGACCCCCGTCTACGGCGCCGGCTGACTGACCTGGCGGTCGAGTCCCCGCTGGCGATCGCGCCGCCTGGAAGGCTGGGCGGCGTGACCACCCCCGAACCGCGCCCCCGACGGATCCGGCGCGCGACGACGGCGTCGGGGCCCGAGGTGCTCGACCCCACGGCCGACGTCTCCGACGCGCCTGGCATCGCCAACCGGTTCCGGGTGTTCGCCGAGCAGGTCGTGCCCCGGCTCCCGCTGTACCGGCGGCTGTGCGAGGGCGCGGCCGACGACCTCGACGTGTGCGCCCGGCTGCTCGTGGCCGAGCCCGACCAGCGCACCCCCAACCTGCTGCTCGCCGCGGTCCACGACGTGCTCCTCGCCGGTGCGCTCGAGCCGCTGGCGGGCTGGTACCCCTCGGTGCCCGGACGGAACCCGTCGCCCGCCGCCCGCAGCCGACCGGTCGGGCGCGGCGACGACGACCCGTGGCCGCACTTCCGGCGCCTCGCCCTCGAGGACCCGACCGTGGCGGAGCACCTCCGAACCCGCAGGACCCAGACCAACGAGGTCGGTCGCAGCGCCGCGCTGTTCCCGGGGCTGTTCCAGGCGACGTCGGCGGCGTCGAGTGCTCCGCCGGGGGCGCTGCGGCCCCTCGGCATCGTCGAGATCGGCGCGTCGGCCGGGCTCAACCTCCACCCGGGGGCCTACGGCTACCGCTACACCGTGAGCCCGCGCAGCGAGCGGGCCGGCGAGGTCATCACGGCGGTGGGTACGAGCTCCCGGCTGATGCTCGACTGCGAGCTGCGCGGCGACCTGATCCCGCCGCTGCCCGAGGGCGCACTGCCCATCGCCAGTGCCGTGGGCCTCGACGTGCGTCCGGTCGACCTCGCCGATCCGGCCGATGCTCGCTGGCTCGAGGCCTGCCAGTGGCCCGAGGACCGAGCCCGGCTCGCCCGCCTCCGAGCCGCCATCGCCCTCGCCCACCTGGATCCCCCGGCTGTCGTGGCCGGTGACGCGGTCGATGACGTGCGCCGCCTGGTGGAGGCCGTCGCGCCCGAGGCCCTGCCCGTGGTCGTGTCGACCTGGGTCCTGACCTACCTCCCGATCGCCCGGCAGCAGGCGCTCATGGCGGTCATGGACGAGATCGGCACCGATCGCGACGTGGCGATGGTGCTCTCCGAGCAGCCCGAGCGCATCCCCGGCGTGCCGGTCCCGCCCCGCGCCGACGGCCAGCCCGACGGCCGCTCCACCGCCCTCGTCCGCCTCGAGTGGCGAGACGGCCAGCGAACCGCCGTCCGCCTCGCCGACCAGCACCCCCACGGCAACTGGCTCGAGTGGCTGGCGACCTGACCCGACCCAGCCAGCCCAACCCCCGTCGAACTTCGTAGGTCACGGCGCCGAAACGGGCGCTCTCGCCTACGAAGTTCGTGTTGGAGGGGGCGATCCACCCCGGTCCGCAGTTGAACTTCGTAGGTCACGGCGCCCAAACGGGCGCTCTCGCCTACGAAGTTCGTGTTGGGTGGGTCGATGGCGGATTCGGGGGTTTCCTCGTTGCTTGGCTAGACAAGTTGGTCTCCCAGGGGAACTCACAAGGAGCTCACATGCCCGAAGC
>CAZCVS010000309.1:0-4437 GCA_964501845.1 uncultured Iamiaceae bacterium | reverse complement strand
TGTAGCTCGGGTGGTTGTGGCTCTCGATGCGGATGGCCGCCGCGATCCCGTCGCCCACGTCCATGACGCCGGCGTTCTCGCCGGGACCGACCAGCACGCCCTCTCCCTCGGTGGGAAGGCGCTTCAGGTGGACCCGCGACGACTTGTACGAGCAGTGCTCGGACCACATCACCGAGTACATCGACAGCTCGAGGCGGTTGGGCTCCCGTCCGAGGATCTCGATGATGTCACCGAGCTCCGGATCGGTCAGCCCGAGGGCGATGTGGATCGGCGTCGCGTCGGCATCGGTCACCCGGCGAGGATACCGGCGCCGAAGGCCCGCCTTAGAACCGCCTCCCCAACCAGAACTTCGTAGGTCCCCCCGCCCAGATGGGCGCTCTCACCTACGAAGTTCGTCAGGCGGAGGGTGGTCAGCCCTCGGGAACCTCGACGACGACGCTCGTGGCCTTCACCGACGCGGTGGCGACCATGCCCGGTTCCAGGCCGAGTTCCTGGACCGACTCGGCGGTGATGAGCGACACGATCCGGTGCGAGCCGACCTGGAGCTCGACCTGGGCGACGAGGCCGTCGACCCGGACCTTGGTGACCAGTCCGGTGAAGCGGTTGCGGGCGCTGCGCGTGGGGGCGCTCCCGCCGCGGGGGACATCGGCGTGCTCCACGAGGTACGCCGCGAGGCTCACCCCGTCGACGTGGCGCTGGCCCCCGTCGGTCCGGCTGCCGACGACCGCACCGCTGTCGACGAGGCGCCGGACAGTGTCCACGCTCACGCCGAGCAGGTCGGCAGCCTCACCGATGCGGAGCTGGGTCATGGGGTCCATCCTACGGCCGGGCACCTTGCCAGTCATCGGTCCGACAACCTTGCAAGTGCGGGGTATCTTTCAAGCTCACCTTGCAACAAGGAGCACCCGATGCGATTCCGCCGTTCCCTGCTCGCGCTGGTCGCCGGCACCACCCTGCTCCTGGCCGCCTGCGGGAGCAGCGGATCCGAGGGCGCTGACACCACGGCCCCGGCGTCGGACGCCACGACCACCACCACCACCGAGGCGGCGCTCGAGGGCGAGATCACGGTCTCGGCCGCAGCCTCGCTCACCGAGTCGTTCACCGACATCGGCGCCGCGTTCGAAGACGAGCACCCCGGCACCACCATCACCTTCACGTTCGACTCCTCGGGCACGCTCTCGCAGCAGATCCTCGACGGCGCCCCCGTCGACGTCTTCGCCTCGGCCGACGAGAACAACATGGAGAAGCTCACCGCGGAGGACCTGGTGAAGGGCGAGCCCACCGTCTTCGCCAAGAACCAGCTGATCATCGTCACCAAGCCGGGCAACCCCGAGGGGATCGAGTCGCTGGCCGACCTGGCCGACGCCGGGGTCATCTCCCTGTGCGGCGAGGACGTGCCGTGCGGGAAGTTCGCCGCCGAAGCGCTCAGCGAGGCCGGGGTCACCATCGCCGAGAGCTCGGTCACGCGCGGCCAGAACGCCAAGGCCACGCTCACCGCCGTCAGCGAGGGTGATGCCGTCGCCGGGATCGTCTACGTGACCGACGCGCTCGCCGCCGGCGACGCGGTCGACTCGGTGGAGATCCCCACCGACGAGAACGTGATCGCCACGTACCCTGTCGCCGTGCTGACCGACACGCAGAGCGCCGCCCTCGCCAGCGCCTTCGTCGACTACGTGTCCTCCGAGGACGGCCTGGCGATCCTCGAGGAGCGGGGCTTCCTGCCTCCCACGTGACCGCCGGTCGGCGGCGGCCACCCGCGTTCGTGCTGGTCGCCGCCGCCGCCGGGATCGCGCTCTTCGCCCTCCCGCTGCTCGGGCTCCTCCAGCGAGCGGACTGGTCCAACCTGATCGACGACCTGCGGTCGCCCACCGCCACGGCGGCCATGCGGCTCTCGGTCAGCACCTCCCTCCTGGCGACCGCGCTCTCCGTGGGCCTCGGGCTGCCGCTCGCATGGGTCCTGGCCCGCACCGACATCCCGGGACGGGCCGCGCTGCGCGCCCTCGTGCTGTTGCCGATGGTCCTGCCGCCGGTGGTCGGCGGCGTCGCCCTGCTCTCGGCGTTCAGCCGTCGCAGCCCGCTGGGATCGTGGCTCTACGAGGCCTTCGGCATCCAGCTCACGTTCTCGCGCGCTGGTGTGGTGCTGGCCGAGGCCTTCGTGGCGATGCCGTTCTTCGTCATCACCGTCGAGGCCGCGCTGCGCGGCCTCGACCAGCGCTACGAGCAGGTGGCGGCCGGCCTCGGGGCCTCACCGCCGCAGGTGTTCCGCCGGGTCACCCTGCCGCTCATCGCGCCGGCGGTCGTCGCGGGGGCCGTGCTCAGCTGGGCTCGGGCGCTGGGCGAGTTCGGGGCCACCATCACCTTCGCCGGCAACATCGCCGGCCGCACCCGGACGCTCCCCCTCGCCATCTACCTCCAACTGGAATCCGACCAGCAGAGCGCCGTCGCACTCAGCCTGGTGCTGCTGCTCGTGTCGTTCGTCGTGCTCGTGGCCCTGCGCGACCGGTGGCTGGGCGGAGGCACCCGATGAGCCTGCGCGCCCGGATCCAGATCCGTCTCGCCGGGTTCGACCTCGACGTCGAGCTCGATGCCGCGGCCGGGCGGGTGCTGGCCATCGTCGGGCCGAACGGCGCCGGCAAGACCACCACCCTGCGGGCTCTCCAAGGCACAACGCCCGTCGATGCCGGGCGCATCGAGCTCGACGGCACGGTGCTCGACGAGCCCGAGACCGCGACGTTCATCGTGCCCGAGGACCGCCGCGTCGGGATGGTGCACCAGGACCTGCTGCTGTTCCCCCACCTGACCGCCCGCGACAACATCGCCTTCGGGCCCCGGGCGCGGGGGGTCGACCGCGCCACGGCCCGCCGGCGCGCCGAGCAGCAGCTCGAGGCGCTCGGCCTCGCGGCCCAGGCGATGTCGAAGCCCGCCGCGCTCTCCGGCGGCCAGGCCCAGCGGGTCGCCCTGCTCCGGGCGCTCGCGACGGAGCCTCGCCTGCTCCTGCTCGACGAGCCGCTCGCCGCCCTCGACCCGACCGTCCGGGGCGACACGAGGCGGGACCTGCGTCGGACGCTCGACACCTTCGGGGGCACCGCCGTGGTGGTGACCCACGACCCCATCGACGCGCTGACGCTGGCTGAGGACGTCGTCGTCATCGAGCAAGGTCGGGTGGCCCAGGCCGGAACGCTGGCCGAGGTCACCACCCGGCCCCGGACCCGCCACGTCGCCGAGCTGCTCGGGACCAACCTCATCCGCGGCGAGGCCAGCGGCCGCGAGGTGCGCAGCGGCGACGCCCGCGTCCACCTCGCCGAGCCGATCGAAGGCCCCGTGTTCGTCACGATCCCGCCGAGCGGCATCACCGTCCACACGACCGAACCCGAGGGCAGCGCCCGCAACCGCTGGCCGATGACCGTGGCCGGGATCGAGCCGTCCGGCGAGCGCGCCCGCGTCCGCCTCGACGGGGCGCTCCCGCTGGTCGCCGAGATCACGGCGGCATCGCTGGGCGAGCTGCGCCTCCAGACCGGCACGCCGGTGTGGGTCTCGGTGAAGGCCACCGAGCTCCGCTCCTACCCCCGATGAGACCCCAGGCCGCCCCGTCGCTGTGGGTGAATGGACTCTCACGCCGACGTTCGAATCATCGAATGGCTGCGACCCATCAGCAGCTGGCTCCATCCAAATGGGGTCGGACATCAATGACTATGTGACCGCCAGACTTGTCGGCGGCTTCGGTTCATGGTTCCCTGGAGCCATGCCCCCCAAGAAGAAGACCCGCACCATGTCCGATGAGCACAAAGCAGCCCTTGCGGAGGGGCGCTCCCAAGGCCGGGCCGTCCGGCTCTACCTCGAAGCGCTCGAGGCCAACAAGCCCAAGCGGGGACGCAAGCGCACGCCGGAATCGGCGCAGAAGCGCCTCGACAAGATCACGGCCGAACTGCCCACCGCTGATCCGCTGAAGCGCCTCCAGCTCACCCAGGAGCAGCTCGACCTGGAGGCCGAGCTCGCGGCCGGTGAGACCACCGTCGACCTCTCTGCCCTGGAGAAGGACTTCATCGATGCCGCCGCCGCCTACGCCACCCGCAAGGGCATCAGCTACGGCGCCTTCCGGTCCGTCGGCGTCACTCCCGCCGTGCTCCGAGCCGCCGGCATCAGTCGAGGCGCCTGAGGGGCCTCGAGGTTTCGCCTCCTGCCTCAGGCCGTGGCGGCGGCTTGGAGCAGGAGCGACCTCAGGAGGGGGACCCCGTCCTGGGAGCCGAGGAGGTCGCTGACCGCTCGCTCGGGGTGGGGCATGAGGCCGACGACGTTGCGCTCCGCGTTGCAGATCCCGGCGATGTCGTCGATCGAGCCGTTGGGGTTGGTGACGTAGCGCAGCACGATCTGCTCGTTGGCTTGGAGCTGGGCGAGCGTCTCGGGCGAGCACGTGTAGTTGCCCTCGAAGTGGTTGAT
>CAZCVS010000308.1:0-4438 GCA_964501845.1 uncultured Iamiaceae bacterium | reverse complement strand
TGCCGATGCTGGCGGTGACCCGGATGTCGCGGCCCTGGATGCGGTACGGCTGGGCCACGAGCGCGAGCACCCGTTCGGCCAGGGCGACCACGCCGGCCTGGTCGGGTGCGTCGACGACCAGGACGGCGAACTCGTCGCCGCCGAGGCGGGCGGCGAGGTCCTCCGACGACAGGGACGTGATCAGCCGGGTGGAGACCTCCTGGAGGAGCTGGTCACCGACCGCGTGGCCGAGCGAGTCGTTGACCGTCTTGAAGTCGTCGAGGTCGATGAACAGCGCGCCGACCGATTCGAGGCGCTTGCTCGTGCGCAGCGCCAGGGCGGTCTGCTGCGTGAACATCGTGCGGTTGGCGAGGCCGGTGAGCGTGTCGTGGAGGGCCTGGAAGCGGAGGTCCGCCTCGAGTGCCTTGCGGACGGTGATGTCGCGGGCGTTGAGCACGATGCCGGCCACGGCAGCCACGTCGCGCATGTCGGTGACGGTGATGTCGACGGTGCGCAGCTCGCCGGAGCGGTGGCGCAGCTGCGTCTCGATGCGGCGGGTGGTCAGGTCCCCGGTGGGGAGGCGCTTCTGCGACAGCTCCGGGTAGGTGGTCTGGAAGGTGGCGACGTCCTCGGGGGCGACGAGCGCGATGGCGGGGGTGCCGTCGAGCTCCTCGGGCGTGTAGCCGAGCATCTCGGAGACCGCCGGGCTGATGTAGGAGAAGCAGCCGTTGTCGGCGACGACGGCCACGACGTCGCTGGAGCTCTGGACGAGGGCGCGGAACCGGGCCTCGCTCTCCGCGAGCTGCTTCTCCGTGGCCTTGCGGTCGCTGATGCCGCGGGCGGTGACCACCAGGCCCTGGATCTCGGGATCGTGCTCGAGGTCGCGGGTGCGGATCTCGAACCAGCGGTGGCTGCCGTCGATGTGGCGGATGCGCACCTCGACGCTGTCGGTCTCGTCGTGGTTCTGGGTGGAGGTGCCGTCGAGGACCCGGGCGAGGATGGGCCAGTCGTCGGGGTGCACCCACCGGGCGGGGTGGCTGGCGAGCAGCGCCTTCTCGTTGAGGCCGAGCAGTCGGTGGGCTGCCGGGCTGGCAAAGGTGATCTGGCGGTCCGCATCGACCACCAGCACGATGTCCGACGAGTTCTCGACGAGGGCCCGGAAGCGGCGCTCGCTGCGACGGCGCAGGAGGTTCTCGGTGAGGACCGCGCTCTCGAGGGCGAGCGAGACGGTGGAGGCGAGCGTCGCCACGCTCTGGCGGAGGGTGGCGTCGGCCGGTCGGCGCGAGGTGATGATCAGCGCCCCGCTGAGGTCGTGCTGAGCGCTGAGCGGCGCGATCAGCACGCTGCCGGTGACCCCGCCCGCGGCCGAAGCGGCGAGGTCGATGGGCGCGGCGTGGTCGACCGAGACGAGGGTCAGCTCGGTGAGCCCTTCGACGAGCGCGTCGGGCACGTGGTCCATGGAGATGGATGTGCCGACCGCGGACTCCGCGTCCTGACCGATGGCGTCGAGGACGCGCAGGGAGTTCCCGGCGACCTGCGCGATCGCGACGCGCAGTCCCGGAGCGTCTCCGGCGAGGCGGACAACCGCACGCAGCGTGGCTCGGTGCATCGCGTGGCGGCTCGACGCGGCGGCCAGGTCGGCGTTGGCCTCTCGCTGGATGGCCTGGAGCTGCACCGCCTGCTCCTGCGCCCGCACGAGGAGGCGGAAGCGCATGATGACGAGGACGGCCATGAGCGTCGAACCGATGGCGAGGATCGACAGTGCCGCGCTGTGGTCCGCGACGTCGGACCAGACGAGCAGGACCGGCACGACCAGCAGGCCGGCGCCGAGCAGGACGATCCGCTTCTGGGTCAGCAGCAGAACCCGGTCCGATGGCGGTTCGAACAGCGTCGGCATCTCCGGATGGATCGTGACGGCCGCGTAGAGCGTGTAGATGAACGGGGTCAGCAGCAACGACACGCCTGATCGGGTCCCGTCGACCGAGGCGAGCGTGGCACCAACGTCGGTGACGAACACGAGACCCACGGCGACCGCCAGCAGGTAGTAGCTGGTGCTGCGCACCCCCGGCCCGACCGCGAGGCGAGTGGTGGCAGCCAGGAGCAGGATCGTCAGCACCGAGAACGTGACGTTGACCAGCTGCTCGTTGATCGGGTGCGTGGTGCTGGTCATGTACGGCCACAGCACCAGGACCCACACCACGGTGGAGGCCGCGACAGCCATGATGCCGCCATCGAGGTGGGAAGCGAGGTTGCGACCCGACGCGCGGATGCTGCCGAGCTTGTAGGTGGCGACGATCAACGTGCTGTAGGCCACGGCGTAGATGAGGTGCGACGGCCCTGGAAAGGTGTCGAGGCCGACCGCTTCCCCACCCGCCTGCACGACGCTGGCGATGATGCAGCCAGCGCCACCGAGGGAGAAGAGCGTCCAGGTCGACCGGACGTGACCGGGGTGGTGTCGGGCGGCGATTAGCCCGAGGGTGACGGCGGCGAATCCGATCGGCAGCGCGACCACGATCTGCGCGGTCGGGCCGAGGATCGCCGCGATGGTGCTCGCGACGAACCCCACCACGAGCAGGATCATCCAGGTACGAGAGCGCATGTTCCCTTACAGGTCGGCGGGGGTCGGCCGAACTACAGGTTCGCGTATGGATACCTGGGGTTCGCGCTTCATGGGCTCTGAGCAGCGGAAATTCTCGCATCTCATGGATCCGCACCACGGGGAGCTAAGGTGCCACCACAGAGGGTGACGAGGGGAACGTCCTGATGGAGCCGCGCCAGGCCGCGACCGCGCAAGTCGATCGGGACGGGCCGGGTTCCGGACGGTCTCGCTTCGGGCTGCGCGAGTACCTCACCGGCTCGTGGATCCTTGCGGTGATCGCGTTCACGATCGCCCGTGTTGTGGTGGCGAAGTCCACGCTCGAGCAGTACGGGCTCAACATCTGGGTGTTCGGGTTCATCGACCTGATCACCGCGGTCCCCTACGCCGTCGGCATCGCCAAGGTCGTGACCTCGCTCATCGATCGCAGACCTGGGTCAGCTGGCAAGTGGGGGATCGTCGCCGCGCTCTCCTTCATCGCCCCCTATCTCGTCGTCGCCTGGGCCGGTCGTACGGCCTCGTTCCCGCCGGCGGTGTGGATCGCTCTGGTGCTGCTGATCGCTGGATTCGGAGCCAACGCGCTGTGGAACATCTATCGGAAGGTTCGTGATGCGCGTCGATCGTCCGTCGGTGGTCCGTCGCTGATGGACTAGTGGGTCGACCCGGTCACCATGGGTCCGCTGGGGGCATCGCGTCGTCGAGGGCGGCCAGCGAGCCGCGGGCGCTTCAGTGGGTCAGCGCGTCACGGGTGAGGTGCGTGAAGCCGAGGCGGTCGATGTCGATGTCGCTGAGGACTTCGAGGTTCCACAGCCAGAACCCGGGGTTCGCTCGGGCCACCTGCTCCATCGTGGTGGGGCAGGTCGCCATCGCCATCGGGATGACTTCGCCGCCCATGAACCATTCGGGTACGCCACAGGGCACGAACGGCATGCAGTAGACCTGACGGAAGGCGTCGAGCATCCATTGCTCGCCCAGACCGGTGATGGTCTTGGCGTCGTTGCGCACGCCATCGGCCCAGCCCTCTCGGTAGAGGTGCTCGATCACGCCCTTGCTGCGGGCTGCCGGGTCGACGACGACCGAGGCCATGTGGCACATGGGCTCGTCGTCGGCGAAGTCGACCCGCTGGAACTTGCCGACCGGTAGCTCGTGGTAGGCGCCGAACATGACTCGCACGGTCCCGACGATGCCGCCGTCGTCGTTCATGGCGGCGTGGAAGCGCGAACGGTCGCGGTATTCCTGGAGCTCACCGACCACATGGTCCTGGTTCTCGTCGGTGAAGCCGAGCTGGACGTAGGTGTCGTAGACGAACTGCTCCGCTTTGTCCCACAGCGCGGTGGAGGCGTCGTCGATGACCTCGAGGTGGAGGCCTTCTTGCAGTTCCGGCGGGCGGCCGCTGACGAACTCGCCCGGCAGGATGGTCCGCCCGGTGGGGGCGAGCTCGATCAGTCGCGACAGGACGTCATCGCGAAGATCGATGACGAGCTCGCCGTCGGGGCTGGTGCTGACCAGCCGCTCGTACAGCGCCTCGCGAGCGAGCGTCTCGTCGCGAAGGTCGATGACGATCTCGTCACCCCCCTCGTCGATGGCCTGATCGTTCTCGGTTTCTCGCTGCGTCGCCACGTTCGCCCCTCCAGACGGGTGTACCTCGCGGCAACGTTACGTCGCCCAGGGTGAACATGTCCGACTTACCGTCTCGCTGCGTAGCGGAGCGACCGCCCAGGCGCACGAGATCGGCTGCTGGCAACGTTGTTGGCGCCCACCGGCCGCTGGCCGGCCCCACCGATCGGGCTACGACTCCCGACCCCCTTCTGGCTAACCTCGCCGTTCCGGGTCGCCCAGCGATGGGCCCCGCCCGGGGCTGTA
>CAZCVS010000307.1:0-4451 GCA_964501845.1 uncultured Iamiaceae bacterium | reverse complement strand
GGTAGGCGCTCACCTGGTGGCAGCGGTCGAGCACGTCGCAGAGCAGGTCCTGCTGGCCGAGGTACACGTGGGCCAGGGCGACCTCGACCTTGGCGACGATGCCCACGGTGCGGTCGGCGCCGTCGGTGACCGAGGCGAACGAGTCGATGGCCGAGACCTCGAGCGGCAGGTCGGGCCCGCCGACGCCAGCCAGGTCGGTGGCCAGCACCAGCAGGTCGGGGCCGAAGGGCAGGGGAGGGAGGCCCCAGTTGAAGTGCAACGGGAAGCGGTGCAGGTCCGGCGGGTCCTCGCCTTCGTCGGCCTCCTCCAGTTCCAGCACCAGGTCCTCGAACGAGAGCAGGACGCGGGGGTCGATCTCCAGGGCGAGGTGCAGGTCGAGCGGACCTCCGCAGGCGTCCTCGGGGTGCAGATCGACCTCCCAGGCCTGACGCAACGAGTACGTCTCCACGAAGTGGCGCTCGTCGTGGACGTGGAACCCGTGGTCGACGGCGTGGTCCTTGAGGTCGGCCACGAAGCCAGCGACATCGATGACCGCCACAGCAGCTCCTGATCTCGGTGGGAAGCGGGGTGTCCAGCCTGCCACGTCAGCTTCCGCCCGCCCACCAGCCCGCTACGGTCCACGTTCATGGCCGGCGACCCCGTGGACCCCTCGACGGTGCTCGGGGTCCTGATCGAGGCGACGGACGCGATCGCCGCCGCGCTGGCCGCCACCGCCGACTGGGGCGAGACCGGCGGCAAGGACGGCCAGCACCACAGCGACCTCGCCGCCGACGCCGCTGCGGTCGCGGTGCTCGTTGACGCCGGGTACGGCGTGTTGAGCGAGGAGAGCGGCCGGGCCCACCCCGAGCGGGCGGTGACGGTCGTGGTCGATCCGCTCGACGGCTCCACCAACGCCTCGCGGCGGATGAGCTGGTGGGCGACGAGCCTGTGCGCGGTCGATGCCGACGGCCCGCTCGCGGCCGCGGTCACCGACCTGCGCCACGGCACCCGCTACGTCGCCGGGCGCGGGCAGGGCGCGACGCGCGACGGTGTCCCGATCGGGCCGTCGGGCTGCTTGGTGATCGGCGAGGCCATCATCGGGATCAACGGCGTCCCCGCCGGCCACGGCGGCTGGGCGCAGTACCGGGCGTTCGGCGCTGCCGCGCTCGATCTGTGCGCCGTTGCCGACGGCTCCCTCGACGGCTACCTCGACGCCACCACCGACGAGCTGGGAGTGTGGGACTACCTCGGTGCCCTGCTGGTGTGCCGGGAGGCCGGGGTCGAGGTGGTCGACGCCGCGGGCCGCGACCTGATGACGCTCGAGCACGCGGACCGCAGGACCCCCGTCGCCGGGGCCACCCCGCAGCTGCAGGAGGAGCTCCTGCGCCTCCACCCCTCGTACGGCATGGGGTGAACCGAGGCCCGTTCGCGCACCTCGCTCTCGTAGGCTCGACGGGGTGCGTGACCGGCTCCACCTCTCGCTGCTGAGGCTCTACCAGCGGCTGCCCACCTGGGTCCGCCGCCGGATCGTCCGCACCGTGGCACCCTCGTACACGGTCGGGGCCATGTGCTTCATCGAGCGCAGCGACGGCGCCCTGCTGCTGGTCCGCCAGGCGTACCGCAAGCGCTGGGGCGTCCCCGGTGGGCTGCTCGAGCGCGGCGAGGAAGCGGCGGACGGGGCCCGGCGCGAGGTGTTCGAGGAGGTGGGCATCGCCATCGACCTGGTGGGTGAGCCGCGCGTCGTCGTGGACGCCGAGCCGCAGCGGGTCGACATCGTCTACCGGGCCAAGGTCGCCGACGGCGTCGATCCGGCCATCGCCGCCCCCGGCTCGCCCGAGATCGTCGAGGCCCAGTGGTTCCCGCGCGACGCGCTGCCCGAGCTCCAGCACGAGACGGTCACGGCGCTGCTCGCGCTTGCTCGCCCCGGCCCCAACGTGGCGGCGCCGGCGCTGGTGATCGACCTGTCGGACCGCTAGCCCGCCCAGTCAGACGCGTCAGACGCGTCAGACGCGTCAGACGCGTCAGACGCGTCAGAGGCGTCAGAGGCGGCGGAGGTGGGTGAGGTCGCCGGGGGTGCACGGGTGGCGCAGCTTGGCCACGGCCACCTCCTCGCGCTCGTGTTCCTCGTCGGCATCGATTCCCAGGACGCGGGCGGTGTCCTCCTCCGACAGGGCAGGGCCGCCGTGGAGACCGAGGCGCAGCTCGATGACGCGGGTGTCCTCGCGGTGGAGGTGGCCGAGCGCGGTCAACAAGACCGGGTCAGCGGGCGTCGGCGCCTCGGCCCGGCCCTGCGACGGGTGGCGGTCGACCTCGCGCATCGCCCGCTCCACCCACCACCGGGCAAAGGAGCTGAACGGCAGCCCGCCGGTGGGGTCGTAGCGGTCCGCGGCCCGGCCCACCGCTTCGTCGCCGGCATCGAGCAGGGCCAAGGTGACCTCGGCGGTGTTGGGATGGCGCCGTGCGAGCGAGACCACGAGGCGCCGGGTGGACCCGACGAGAAGCTCCCGGGCGCCCTCGCCCCGTCGCACCCGATCCATCAGTTCCGATGCCTCGGCGAGGTCGATGGCGTCCTGGCCGCCCAGCGCGGCCAGCTCGTTCTCGGCGGCGCGCCCGTCGGCGATGGTGGCCGCGGCCACCAGCTCCTCCCCGTCGGAGAGCAGGGGGAGGTCGCTCAGGGACCGGAGGCGTTCGCGCAGGACCGCGTCGCGGCCGTCGATCGAAGATTCGATGGCCATCCGGTTCCCTTCGCTCGCTTCCCGGCTCCGTGCCCGCTGGGAAGGGCAACGGTACCGCTGGGCGGTTCGCGGGTGGCGGACCATCGGCGACGCCCAGCGTCGACCCGACCACGACCCGCGTTCGGGCCCGGAGTGGTAGAACCACCGCTTCGACCGCTTCAGGGGATGTGGAGACGATGACCGACGTGGACCAGCGGGGGAGAGCGGTCTTCGACCCGTTCGAGGAGGGCTACCTCGACTCGCCCTACGGGCAGTACGCCCGGCTGCGCGAGGGCGATCCCGTCCACCGCTCGGAGCTCCTCCACGGCTGGGTCGTCACCCGGTTCGCCGACGTCGCCAAGCTCCTGCGCGACTCGTCGATCTCGAGCGACATCACCAACGCCACGCCCAACCCGCTGACGATCATGGAGCTCGAGCGCCTGGCCGAGCGGTCCCGCGCCGCGGAGACCATCGTGTTGATGGACGACCCGGACCACGCCCGCGTCCGCAAGCTGATGTCCGAGCCGTTCCGCCCCCGGGAGATCGAGCGTCTCCGGGAGCGGGTGGTCGAGCGGATCGAGGGGGCGCTCGACGATCTGCGGGCCGAGCGGGGGAGCGGCGTGATCGAGCTCGACCTCGTCGCCGACTTCGCCTACCCGCTGCCCGTCGAGATCTTCTCCGAGATGCTCGGTGTGCCCGAGGAGGACCACGCCCGCTTCCGCTACCTGTCCCAGCAGGTGGCCAAGACCGTCGACCCGGTCATGAGCGCCGCCGAGCGCGAGGAGTGCTTCGCCGCCCTCGACGAGATGCACGACTACCTCGTCGTCCAGGCCGCCGAGAAGCGGGCCAACCCGGCCGACGACCTCATGTCCGCGTTGGTCCACGCGGCGGACGACGACGGCATCCCCTTCTCCGACGGTGAGCTGATCTCCCAGCTCGTCACCCTCTACCTGGCCGGGCACGAACCGGTCGCGTCGCTCCTCGGCGCCGGGACCCTGGCCCTGCTGCGGGCGCCCGACCAGCTGGCGAAGCTCCAGGGGGATCCGAGCCTGGTGCGCAACGCCGTGCACGAACTGCTCCGCTACGACGGGCCCAACCACTTCATGCGGCGCATCACCACCCAGCCGACGCTGGTGGGCGACATCGAGCTGCCCGCCGGCGAGGTCATCTACGCCAGCCCCGCTGCCGCCAACCGCGATCCGCAGCGCTGGGGCGACACCGCTGATGAGGTCGTCGTCGACCGGCCCGATGCCAGCAAGCACCTCCAGTTCGGTGCCGGTGTCCATGCCTGCCTCGGATCGCACCTCGCCCGGCTCCAGGCCGAGATCGCCTTCGACGCGCTCCTCGCCCGACTCGACGACCCGCAGCTGGCCGGTGACCCGGTCTGGGGCGGCCGCCTGTTCATCCGCGGTCTGGACTCGCTGCCGATCACCTGCACCATCCGCGAGCGAGCCTCGTGAGCACGCCGGAAGCCTCAGCCCCGTCTCCTCGCGGCGCCGAAGGCGGCATTCCGCTCCACAACCTGCTCGGCTTCGAGGTCCATCCCGAGCCCGACGGCCCCATCAGCCGCGTCGACATGCCGGTGCGCGCCGAGTCCTTCGGCGTGAACGACAACCTCCACGGCGGCGCCCTCGCCACGCTCGTGGACCTGACGTCGGCGCTGGCCGCCGTCCGCAAGCGCACGGTGGATCTGGAGACCGAGTCGCTCGTCACCGCCGACATCCACATCCGCTACCTCGGCCAGCCCCGCACCGACAC
>CAZCVS010000306.1:0-4475 GCA_964501845.1 uncultured Iamiaceae bacterium | reverse complement strand
AGCTCGTCGCGCCCGCCGGAACCGGCACCATCGACGTCATCAACCCGTTCACCGAGGAGGTGGCCGGAACCGTTCCCGAGGGAACCAACGCGGACATCGACCACGCCGTGTCCGCCGCCCGCACCGCGTTCGACACCACCGACTGGTCGACCCGGCCGGTGTCCGAGCGCGCCGAGATCCTCGCTCGGGCCTCTGCGCTCATCCAGGGCCGCATGGACGAGCTCACCCAGCTGATCTCCACCGAGATGGGCAGCCCCTCGGGCTGGGGCCTGTTCGGTCAGGTCCTGGCTCCGAGCATGATCCTCGACTACTACGCCGGGCTCGGCGAGACCTACGCCACCGAGGAGACCCGCGCCGGCATGTTCGGTGCCGTCTCGGTCCGCAAGGAGGCCATGGGCGTGGTCGGGGCCATCATCCCGTGGAACGTCCCGCTGTTCGAGGCCGTCATGAAGGTCGCCCCGGCGGTCATCGCCGGCTGCACCGTCGTGCTCAAGCCGTCGCCGGAGACCTCGCTCGACCCGTACGTGTTCGCCGAGATCATGGAGGAGGCCGGCCTGCCCAAGGGCGTGCTGAGCATCGTCCCCGCCGGTCGTGAGGTGGGCGAGTACCTCGTCACCCACCCGCTGGTGGACAAGATCACCTTCACCGGCTCCACCGCCGCTGGCATGAAGATCGGTGCCGCCTGCGGCGCCCTCCTGCGCCCCGTCACCCTGGAGCTCGGCGGCAAGTCGGCCGCCATCATCCTCGACGATGCCGACATCGCCACCGTGGTGCCGCAGCTGCTCGACGCCGGGCTCATGAACAACGGCCAGGCCTGCGTGGCCACCACCCGCATCCTCGCCTCGCGCGCCAACTACGGCGCCGTGCTCGACGCGGTCACCGAGGCCGTCGCCGCCCTCGTCGTGGGCGATCCGCTCGATCCAGCCACCCAGGTCGGCCCGGTCGTGGCCAAGCGCCAGCGTGAGCGCATCCTCGGCCTGCTCGACGCCGGCCGCAGCGAAGGCGCCCGGGTCACCACCGGCGGCGGCCGCACGAGCCATGAGAAGGGCTGGTTCATCGAGCCGACCGTCTTCGGCGACGTCGACAACAAGATGACCATCGCTCAGGAGGAGATCTTCGGTCCCGTCCTGTCGGTCATCCCCTACGAGGACGCCGCCGATGCCGTGCGCATCGCCAACGACTCGCCCTACGGCCTGGGCGGTTCGGTCTGGGGCGGCACCGAGGAGGCGACCGAGATCGCCAAGAAGGTCCGCACCGGCACCATCCAGGTCAACCACTTCGGCATGGCCTTCGGCGCGCCGTTCGGTGGCTACAAGAACTCCGGGCTCGGCCGTGAGCTCGGCCCCGAGGGCGTCGATGCGTTCATGGAGCGCAAGGCCCTCAGCCTCGATCCCGCGGCCGGCTAGATCCAGCTGCTCCACCCGCTGATCCGTCCCCGCCGAGATGCTCGGCGGGGACGGTCGCGTCCGGCCAGACTGTGCCCATGAGCGAGAAGCCGTTCGAGCTGGGCGGGATCAACCACCTCGCCCTCGTCTGCCGGGACATGGCGGCCACCGTCGCGTTCTACGAGGGCATCTTGGGCATGCCGCTCATCAAGACGATCGAACTGCCCGTCGGGCTCGGTCAGCACTTCTTCTTCGACTGCGGCGGTGGCGACTCGCTGGCGTTCTTCTGGTTCCCCGATGCCGCCGATTCGCAGCCCGGCATCAGCGGCCCGGGCTGCCGGCCCGACCAGGGCGCGCTCACCAGCGCCATCGGCTCCATGAACCACGTCGCCTTCCAGGTCCCCGCCGACAAGCTCGAGGAGTACCAGGCGATGCTGCGCGCGGCAGGCGTCGAGACCAGCGAGATCGCCAACCACGACGACAGCGAGTTCGGGATCTCGACCGAGTGGAACGACGAGGTGTTCGTCCGCTCGCTCTACTTCTGCGACCCCGACGGCATCCTGCTGGAGTTCGCCGCATGGACGCGTCCCATGGGCCAGCCCGGCGATGTCGTCCACGAGCCCAACCGGGCCGTCACCCGGACCTCCTGAGCCGGCCGGGCTCAGAACCGGTCGTCGAAGAGGAGCGCGCTCGCCGACATGGCGTGCACGAAGTGCCGTCCGGCCAGCGGGCCGATCTCGCCGGCGCAGAACATGCCGGCCACCGGCCCGCCGTCGAGGTGCTGGCTGAGCACGCCGGCGTCGTGGTGGGGGTAGGGGAACAGGGCCGTGCCGCGCCCGGTGCAGGTGAACAGCAGGGCGGCGTCGCCGGGTGCGTCGGCCAGGAGGTCGCGGAGGTCCTCGTCGGCCGACGCCGCATCGCGCACCTGGAACTGGACCGTGGCGCCGACGTCGACGTCGGCACCCACGGCGACGGCACGGCGGGCGTGGTCGGCGCCGAGGACCGACCGGATCAGGAAGTCGCACCGGTCGTAGTCGACCTTGCGCTCGTCGATGACCAAGCCGAGGTGCAGGCCCTTGGCCATGCGGCTGCGGTCCTCCGGGGAGGCCGCGTCGGCCTGGGCCAGGAGGCGGTCGAGCGCGCGCTGGCCGGCGATCTCCTCGATGAGGTTGCCGGTGGCCTTGGTGACCACCAGCGGCTCGCCGACGGGCCGGCACCCCTGCGACACCACGGGGGTCACCCCCACGCCCGGTGGCAGCAGGAGCCCGACCGCGCCATCGGTGAACACGCCTTGATCGGCGACCAGCCGGTTGCCGCCCGGCCCCGTGGCCGACGACGCCAGGCCGCCCACCACGGTCAGGCCCGGGGTCCGGCCCACCAGGTCGTCGACGAACACGTCGACCGGGAACGAGAACGGATCGGCCAGCAGCACGAGCGTGGCCCCGTCGACCGATGCGCCGGCGCTGGCGCTGATCCGCCACCCGTCCGGCTCGCGCTCGGCGCCGAAGCGGATCGCCTGGGTGACCGGCTCGGTGGCGAATCGGCGGCGGGGACCGAAGCGCATGGCGAACAGCGAGATGGCCGCGCCGCCCTCGACCTCCCGGTCGCCGGCGAGGACCGATGCCGCGCTGGCACCGATGAGCGACCCCGGACGGAGGGTTGCGCGGATCGCGGCCGCGATGTCCTCCATCGCTCCCGCGAAGGGGCCGGTGACGAAGACGACCACGGCGTCGGGCTCGTCGCCCAGCCGGTCCAGGACCTCGCCGACGACCTCGCCCACCGCATGGGTGGCCAGCGGGTGCTGGGACATGGCCGCGGCGAACGGCACGACTCGGCCTCTCAGTCCCCGGCAGGAGGGGCGGCAACCGGGGGCAGGAGGGTGAACGGCACGTGGGTGACGTGGCCCTGGTCGATGCGCACCTCGGCTTCGACCGTGCCGTAGTCCTCGAACGTCAGCTCGGCTCGGACGAGGCGGTAGGCGAACTTGCCCGGCTCGACCTGGAGCGGCTGCACGTTGCGGGCCACCTGCTCGCCGTCGCGCTTGTAGATGGTCTCCAGCGCACCGGTCCCCGGCTCGTCGGGCGCGCACCGGACCAGCACGACGAGGTGGGGTTCCATCGTGACGGGCACAGGCGAGGGGGCGGCCAGGGAGAAGTGGACGCCGGTCAGGTCGATGCGGGTCGAGGGCCCCTCCACCTGCCGGAGCTCGATGTTCTCGATGAAGACAGCTGCGACGATGTCCATGCCTGGGACCGTACCGGGCGACCGTGCCGGTTTCGGAACCCACACGTTTGTGACAGGTCGCGGCATAGGCTTGCCCGGATGGCCGCCACGGAACCGGTCCTCTCCACGCGGGACGCGATCATCGTCGAAGCTCGGCGGTGCTTCGCCGAACACGGGTACGAGGGCACGTCGCTGAACGAGATCGCCGAGGCGGTCGGCATCCGCCGTCCGAGCCTGCTCCACCACTTCCCGTCCAAGGAGGCCATCTACGCCGAGGTGTTCCGGATCTCGCTGGCCGAGTGGTCGGTCCGGGTCGAAGACGCCGTCAGCCGGGGTCTCGAGGGCTGGCAGAAGGTCGACCAGGTCATCACGACCGGCTTCCGGTTCTTCGAGGAGAACCCCGAGTTCGTCCGCATCATCAGCCGCGAGGCCCTCGACGACGGCGCCAACCTGGGCATCGACCTGGGTGCCGCGCTGCGCCCGTACCTCCAGCGGGCCATGGGCTGGTTCGAGCACGAGATCGAGGCCGGCCACTTCCGTCGGGTCGACACCGAGCAGCTCCTGATCACCGCCTACAGCATCATGTTCGGCTACTTCTCCGAGGCGCCCTTCCTCACCAGCCTCCTCGACCGGGACCCCACGAGCCCCGAAGCCCTCGAGGCCCGGCTCAAGCACGTGCGCAACCTCTTCCACGTCGCACTCTCGCCCACAGCTCCCTGACCGGCAGTCGGTAGGCTCGCCCGCCATGCCTGAAACGATCCGGCCCGCACGCACCCTCAGCGAAGCCGACTCCAAGACCCTGCTCGCGGAACACGGCGTGCCGTTCGCCCCCGAGCGGGTCGTGGCGACCGCCGGTGACGCCGTGGC
>CAZCVS010000305.1:0-4493 GCA_964501845.1 uncultured Iamiaceae bacterium | reverse complement strand
GGGTTCTTCGAGGGCAACTCGATCGACCTCGGCGTGTACGACATGTCCTGGCACGAGGCCATCACGATCCTGGCGGCGATCGTGACCGCCGGAGCACTGCGGTTCCTGCTGTTCGGGACCCGCAGCGGCGTGGCCATGCGGGCCGTGGTCGATGACCGGGACCTGTCGCGGCTCAACGGCGGGCGCCCGGACCGCTCCGCGATGCTCTCGTGGGCCATCGGGTCCTCGCTCGCCGCGCTGGCCGGCATCTTGTTGGCCGGAAGCCAGGGATCGCTCACCCACATCCCCTTGACCCTCCTGGTCATCAACGCCTACGGCGCGGCCATGTTCGGACGGCTGCGCAGCCTCCCGCTCACCTTCCTCGGCGCCGCGCTCATCGGCCTCGCCGAGTCGTACGCCATCGGATACCTGAAGCTCGGCACACCCCTGAGCTCGTTCTTCGGGACCCAGCTCGTCACGCCGCTGTCGCTCAACGGCATCCGGGCCGCCATCCCGATCATCATCCTCTTCGTCGTGCTCCTCTTCCTCCCACCGCTCAAGGTGCGGGCCGGGTCGCAGCTGAAGTCGCGCGAGATCATCCCGTCGCCGGGGCCGTCGCGCTGGCTGATCGGCACGGTCGTCCTCGGCGCCGCGGCGTTCGCCTTCGCCACGATGTACGAGGGTCTGCGCACGTTCCAGATGGGGCAGGGCCTGGCGCTCGGCATCGTGATGCTCTCGCTCGTGCCGTTGATCGGGTACGCGGGGCAGATCTCGCTCGCCCCCATGGCGTTCGCCGGGATCGGCGCGCTCGTCATGGGCGGCTGGGGCGGCGACGGCACGCTGTTCGGCCTGGTCGCTGCAGTCGTGGTCACGGCCGCGGTCGGTGCGCTCGTCGCCCTGCCCGCGATCCGCCTGCGCGGCCTCTACCTGGCGCTGGCCACCGCGGCGTTCGCCGTGCTCATGGACCAGCTCGTGTTCAACCAGAACGCGGTCATGCCCAACGGCAACCTCGGTGTCGGCCGCCTCGACCTCTTCGGCTTCTCCTTCGACGACGACCGCGCCCACCTCGTGCTGATCGGCGTGGTGTTCGGCATCGTCGCCACGCTGCTCGTGTGGATGCGCCAGCGGCCGTTCGGACGGCGCCTGCTCGCCATGAAGTCCAGCGACGCGGCCTGCGTCACCCTCGGCGTCAACCTCGCCACCACCAAGCTCCAGGTGTTCACCCTGTCCGCCGGCATCGCCGGGCTGGGCGGCGCCCTCTACGGCGCCCAGCTCAACTCCGTCAGCCCGCCGACGTTCCAGTTCCTGAACGGCCTGCCCATCGTGCTGTTCGCCGTGATCGGCGGGATCGCCGCCGTCGGGGGCGCCCTGTTCGGCGGTGTCCTCTACGCCCTCAGCTTCCTCATCCTCCCGGAGGTGTGGCCGGCGCTCACCAACCTCCTCGTGCTCGGCCCCGCCCTGGCGGGCATCAGCCTCGGCCGCAACCCGAACGGAGCGGTGAACGAGACCGCCCGGTCGATCAAGCAGTGGCGAGCCGAGCGGGCGGCGGCGGCCGCCGCCGACGACGCGGGCGCCATCGCACCCGGGGACCTGGACCTGCTCGGCCTCGAGGGGTTCTCCGATGCCGACCGGGTCGAGCTCGACCGGGCGACGGGCCTCGACACCGAGCCGCTGTACGGACCGCTGCGGCCACCGAGCCGTCCCACCGAGGGGGTGCTCACCCATGGCTGACGCGCCCTTGCTCGCCGCCGAGGAGCTCACCGTGCGCTTCGGCGGCCACGTCGCCGTCTCCGAGGTCGACCTCGAGGTCCGCGCCGGGACCATCACCGGGCTCATCGGCCCCAACGGCGCCGGCAAGACCACCACGTTCAACGCGCTCTGCGGCCTGCAGGCGGTGAGCCGTGGCCGCGTCCTGCTCGACGGCCGGGACGTCTCGTCGCTCTCGCCTCACAAGCGGGCGCGGCTCGGGCTGGGCCGCACGTTCCAGCGCCTCGAGACGTTCTCGCTGCTCACCGTTCGCGAGAACATCCTCGCCGGTGCCGAGTTCCGCCAGCGCCAGGCGGCCGGCGGACCACCGGCCGCGGTCACCGACGCGCTGCTCGACCAGCTCGGTCTGGGCGACGTGGCCGACGAGCGGGTCGATGCGCTCCCCACCGGCCGGGCCCGCCTGGTCGAGGTGGCCCGCGCCCTCGCCAACGGCCCGCGCATCTTGTTGTTGGACGAGCCGTCATCCGGCCTCAACGAGTCCGAGACCGCCGAGTTCGCCACCGTGCTGCACCAGCTCACCGACAGCGGGCTCGCCGTGCTGCTCGTCGAGCACGACATGAGCCTGGTCATGAGCGCGTGCGAGCACATCTACGTCCTCGACTTCGGACGCATCATCGCCACGGGCGACGCGGCCACGGTCCAGGCGAACGAGCGCGTCCGCACCGCGTACCTGGGCGTCGACGACCCGGAGCCCGGCGCAGCATCGGCCGACGCGGTCCGCGTCGGCCAGGAGCTCACCGAGTCCGGACACGAGGCCCTCGTCGAAGCGGAGGTCCCGGTGCTCGAGGTCCGCGACCTGGCCGCGGGCTACGGAGATTTCGACGTCATCGACGGAGTCAGCTTCGAGGTCGCCCAAGGCGAGGTGTTCGCCCTCCTCGGACCCAACGGCGCCGGCAAGACCACCACGCTCCAGGTGATCGCCGGACTGCTCCCCGCCAGCAGCGGCAGCGTCGCCATCTGCGGGCGCGGCATCCTCGGCGCCGACGCCGACGAGCTGGCCCGTGCCGGGCTGTGCACCGTGCCCGAGGGCCGGGGCGTGTTCCCCAACCTCAGCGTCGCCGAGAACCTCTGGATGGCCACCCACACCGGCACGCCGCGCAAGCAGGTCGAGGAGCTCGCGTACCAGCGCTTCCCGCGGTTGGGCGAGCGCCGGGGCCAGACCGCGGGGACGCTGTCGGGCGGCGAGCAGCAGATGCTGGCCATGGCCCGGGCGATGGCCACCGACCCCGCGCTGCTGATCCTCGACGAGCTGTCGATGGGCCTGGCCCCGCTCGTCGTGCACGAGCTGTACGAGCAGGTGGGGGCCATCGCCGCGACCGGCATCTCGATCCTCGTGGTCGAGCAGTTCGCCCACGAGGTCCTCGGCGTCGCCGACACCGCCGCGATCATGCTGCACGGCCGCATCGCCACCATCGGTGCCCCCAGTGCCATCGCCTCCGAGCTCGAGACCGCCTACCTGTCGGGCGCCGTGGCGGACGCCCCGTGAACCAGACCGATCAACCCGAACCCCAGGAGTCACGCACCGTGGACGAGCCCAAGACCACCCAGGGGATGGCCCCCGAACGCCGCCAGCAGTTCGAGGCCGACATCGCCCAGGTGCGCGTCAAGACCGGCGGCGCGGCGGGCGAGCCCCGGCTCATCACGCTCGGCGCCGTGCTGATGGTCGTCGGCGCGGCCGTGGCACTGATCGCGTTCATCATCTCCGGCTCCCAGGCGGACACCCGCGACGTGCTGAGCAGCATCATCCTCGCCGTCTTCGGTCTGTCGCTCGCCGTGGTCGGGGCCGCGCTGTTCCTGCGGTACTCGGTCGGACGGTTCCTGCGCTTCTGGCTGCTGCGCCTCATCTACGAGCAGCAGGACGCCCGGGACAGCTGACGGCATCGAGCCTGCCTCCGCTCGGAGACGGGTCGGCAAGGTGCTGTGGTAGGCCATGGCAGCCAGCGTCGCCGCGGGACTCGCTGCTGCGACCGAGAAGGAGATCCAGCGATGGCCTTGCACTCCCGCGACTCGATCCGCCACGAGATGGAAGACAGCGTCTTCGCCGGACAGGACCTGTCGACCGCGCTCCCCAAGTACCGCTTCCCGGGAGACGAGATCGCTCCCCAGCACGCGTTCCAGGTGATCGCGGACGAGATCATGCTCGATGGCAACGCCCGCCAGAACCTGGCCACCTTCTGCCAGACCTGGGAGGAGCCGGAGGTGACCAAGCTCATGGAGCTGGCCATCAACAAGAACATGATCGACCGCGACGAGTACCCGCAGACCGCGGAGATCGAGCGGCGGGCCACGCACATGGTGGCGGACCTCTGGAACGCGCCCGACGCCGCCAACACGGTGGGAACATCGGCCATCGGGTCCTCGGAGGCCTGCATGCTCGGCGGGATGGCCGCCAAGTGGCGCTGGCGGGCCCAGCGCGAGGCCGAGGGCAAGCCCACCGACAAGCCCAACATGGTGTGCGGCGCGGTCCAGGTGGTGTGGCACAAGTTCGCCAAGTACTGGGACATCGAGATCCGCGAGGTCCCGATGCGCCACGGCCAGTACTTCATGACGCCCGAGGACGTCATCGAACGCTGCGACGAGAACACGATCATGGTCGTCCCCACCCTCGGCCTCACGTACACCGGCGCCTACGAGCTGGTGAAGCCGATGGCCGAGGCCCTCGACCAGCTCCAGGCCGACACCGGGCTCGACATCCCCATCCACGTCGACGCGGCCAGCGGCGGGTTCCTCGCCCCCTTCTGCGCCCC
>CAZCVS010000304.1:0-4495 GCA_964501845.1 uncultured Iamiaceae bacterium | reverse complement strand
ACCTCGTCGTCGGTCAGGTCGCGCACCTCGTCGCCGGAGACCTTGGCCTCCTTGATGGCGGCCAGCGCCATCCGCAGGACGGACAGGCGGAGCTCGTCACGGGCCTTCATGGCAGCGGTGAGGTCGGTCTGGATCTGGTCGGCGAGCATGCGGGGTCTCCTGGAACGCGGGAGACCCACTGTGCCCGACGCGGCCGAGCCGCACCCACCGATTCCGAACTTTCGATGCCACCGGTTGCTGTGCAACCACAACCATCGAAAGTTCGAGCGGGACTCCCGGGCCTGGTCCGAACTTTCGATGCCACCGGTTGCTCTGCAACCACGATCGTCGAAAGTTCGGATCGGACCGGGCGACGGGGCGGATGTGGGAGGGGGCGGCCGTAGCCTCGTGAGGATGTCTTCGGCCCGGTCGCTCCTCGAACAGCCCGGGGTGGAGGCGATCTTCGTGCCCGGCCGGCCGGCGCGGACCGGGCAGCTGGCGCTGTGGCGTCCGGGTCGGACCCCCGAGGCGTTCACCGACACGATCGACGTGGTGATGCCCGCCGGTGACACGGTCCGGCAACGCACGGTGCCCGCCACGTTCGTGCCGCTCCTCGAGGTGTTCGACGATCTCGTCCAGCTGGACCCCGACGCCCCGTCGGGCGCTTCGGTGCACGACTGGGCCGGCGTGGCGCGGGGTGCCCTGCACCTCATCGCCCGGGGCCGGCTGCTCCCGGCGGTCGACGAGGAGGGGGTCGACGGCTGGCGGATCGGGCCGCTCGACCCCGAGGACCTCGCCGCTCGGGACGCGCTCGCCGATGCGCTGGCGCCCGCAGCCCATGCGACGGCCCTGGCGGGGACTGCGCCGCGGCGCGTGTCGTCGCCCCGCTGGCTGGTGGCCCGGTTCTGGGATGCGGTCGCCGACAGCTACGTCCGCACCGCTGCCGCACCGCTGGTCGCCGGGCACGAGGCGTTCGCCGCCCGATCGCGGGTCGACCTCGTTCCGGTCGGCGGCGACCGGGCCGGTGGCCCGTCGGTCCTGGGGCTCGACCTCGCCACCGCCAACTGGGGCGGCGCGACGACGGTGCCGGGATGGCTCCAGTCGACATCGTCATCGGCCGAGGCCGACATCACCGTGGCCCTGCGCCTGGAGGACGCCGGAGGCCTCACCACCGCCCGCTCGCAGCTCCCGCCCGAAGACGGGGGCGACGACGACCAGGCCTGGGCCGAGACCGAGCCCACGGCTTCGGCTGGAGGGGACGCGCTCGAGGACCTGGCGACGGCCCTCACCTTCCGCGCCGTGCTCGAGATCGGCAGCGTGGCCGACCGCAGCCTGGTCCTCGATGCCGTCGACCTCTGGGCCGCGCCCCATGCGGTGGCCGAGCGCTTCGGTGCCGCGGTCGAAGACGCCGTGCTGCTCACCCTTCGGCGTGGAGCCCGGGTCTGGAAGCCGGTGGGCCGGCTGCTCGACGAGGCCCGCCCGGCGGAGCTGGAGCTGTCGGGCGAGGAGGTCGAGGATCTGCTCGGCCCGGTGGCCACGGACCTGGCCGGTGCCGGCATCGAGGTCCGCTGGCCGGCCGGCGTGCTCCAGACCGTCGACCTCAAGCCGGTCGTGGCGTCCGATGGGCTCGGTTCGGACCGGCCCGCCGGCCTCAGCTTCGACACGCTCTGCGAGCTGCGCTGGGACGCCTCGATCGACGGCGAGCAGGTGAGCGAGGACGAGCTGGCCCTGCTGGTCCAGGCCAAGCGCGGGGTCGTGCGCCTGCGGGGCCGCTGGGTGCGCGCCGATCCCGCCAAGCTCGCCCGCCTCCAGCAGCGCCGCAAGGTCACGGCAGGCGAGGCACTGGCCGCCGCGCTCAGCGGTGAGCTGGTGGTCGACGGCGAGGAGGTTGCCGCCGAGGTCCAGGGCCCGTTGGCGCTCCTCGGCGAGCGCCTCCGATCGGTCGGCGACCGCCGGGAGTGGACCGTGCCGGAAGGCCTCGACGCCGAGCTGCGGCCCTACCAGCGCGACGGCGCGGCGTGGCTCGCCGAGATGGCCGACCTCGGCCTGGGCGGTGTCCTGGCCGACGACATGGGGCTGGGCAAGACCATCCAGTTCCTGGCCCTGCACCTGGGCCGTCACCAGCCTGGTGCCACCGATGCCAAGCCCACGCTCGTCATCTGCCCGGTGTCGGTGCTGTCGAACTGGGCGCGGGAGGCGCACCGGTTCGCCCCCGGAGTCCCGGTGCTCCGCTACCACGGTGCCGCCCGCTCGCTCGACGGCCTGGAGCCGAACGCCATCGTCCTCACCACCTACGGGGTGGCCCGCCGGGAGGCCGCGGCCCTGGCCGCCCACCCGTGGGGGCTGATCGCCGCGGACGAGGCCCAGGCCATCAAGAACCCGGTGAGCCGCACGGCCAAGGCCTTGCGGACCGTTCCGGCCGATGCCCGCTTCGCCCTCACCGGGACGCCGGTGGAGAACCGGCTCGTGGACCTGTGGGCGCTGCTCGACTGGACCACCCCCGGGCTGCTCGGACCGCTCGACCGCTTCCGCCGGGAGATCGCGGTCCCCGTCGAGCGAGACCGCGACCCCGACGCTGCCGAGTCTCTGGCGCGCCTGGTGCGGCCGTTCCTGCTGCGCCGCCGCAAGTCCGACCCCGACATCGCCCCCGACCTGCCGCCCAAGACCGAGACCGACCGGGTGGTCCCGCTCACCACCGAGCAGGTCACGCTGTACAAGGCCACGGTCGACGAGGTCATGGCCGAGGTCGAGGCAGCCGACGGCATGAGCCGGCGGGGCCTGGTGCTGAAGCTCCTGACCGGGCTGAAGCAGATCTGCAACCACCCCGCCCAGTTCCTCAAGCAGGACGGGCCGATCGCCGGGCGGTCCGGCAAGCTCGAGGCCGTCACCGAGCTGGTCGAGACCATCGCCGCCGAGGGCGAGTCCGTGCTCGTCTTCACCCAGTTCGTCGCCATGGGCCACCTCCTCGAGACCCACCTCGCCGCCCCCGATCGGCCGACGCAGTTCCTCTACGGCGGCACCCCCGAAGCCCGCCGGGGCGAGATGGTCGACCGCTTCCAGGCCGGGGAGATCCCCGTGTTCGTGATCTCGGTCAAGGCCGGCGGCACCGGGCTCAACCTCACCCGGGCCACCCACGTCATCCACTACGACCGCTGGTGGAACCCGGCGGTGGAGGACCAGGCCTCGGACCGGGCGTGGCGCATCGGCCAGGACCGCCCGGTCCAGGTCCACCGCATGGTCTGCGAGGGCACGGTCGAGGACAAGATCTCGGCGATGCTCGCCGACAAGCGCGCCATCGCCGAATCGGTGGTGACCTCCGGCGAGGGCTGGGTGTCCGAGCTGGGCGACGACGACCTCCGCCTCCTCGTGGCCCTCGGCGCGGCCGACGACGACGAACCGGTGGGGAGGGCCCGCTGATGGCCGTCCGCCAGTTCGGCGCCACATGGTGGGGAGCGGCGTGGGTGCGCGCCCTCGAGGAGCGGGCCGCGCTCGACCCGAACCGGCTTGCCCGCGGCCGCACCTACGCGCGCCAGGACCGCGTCGCCCGGGTCGAGGTGGGGGCCGGCAAGGTCACCGCCCTCGTCCGCGGCAACCGCGCCCTGCCCTACCGCGTCACGGTCACCCTCCCCACCTACGGCGACGCCGAGTGGGTGGCGGTGGCCGCGGCGATCGCGCAGCGGGCCGGGCACGCCGCGGCCCTGCTCGACGGCGAGCTCGACCCGGGCATCGCCGACGCGGCCGAGGCTGCCGGGGTGCCGCTGTTCCCGGGCCCGGGCGACCTCAAGCCCCGCTGCTCGTGCCCGGACTGGGCCGACCCGTGCAAGCACGCCGCCGCCGTCTGCTATCTGGTGGCCGACGCGCTCGACGCCGATCCGTTCCTCCTGTTCGCCCTCCGGGGCACAGCGAAGGAGGAGCTGCTGGCCCTGGTCCGCGCCCAGCGGACCTGGGCCGCCCAGCACGTTGCGTCCGGCGGGTCCGATGCCGCGGGGCCGGCGGCCGACGCGGGTCCGCCGCCGGCACCCGGGCCGGGAGGCAGCGGGCGGATGGTGGCGGCGGCGTTCGGCGGCGGTGCTGTGGTCGACCCCGGGATGGTCGCTCGGGAGGCCTGGGCCCGCCCGCTCGGCCCCCCGCCGGAGCGGCGCGAGCTGCCGAAGGAGCCCGGGGCACCGGCGACGTGGCCGGCCGACCCACCGCGCGAGGCCCCGTTCACCGCGGTCGGCCTCACCGAACTGGCGGCCGATGCCGCCCGTCGGGCGTGGGCGCAGCTCGCCGACGGCGCCCCCAGCCAGCTGGCGCTCGACGAGCAGACCGATCTCGCCCGTCGGGCCGCCGAGCGGCTGGGGAGGCTGGAGTCGCTGCTCGAGCTGTCACGCCGCACCGGGGTGTCGAGCGCGCAGCTCACCCACCAGGCGCTGGCCTGGCGCAGCGCCGGCCAGGAGGGTCTCGAAGCCATCGAGGAGGCGCTGTGGCGCCCGCCCTCCACCGTCGTCGACCAGGGCCTCGATGCGTTCGACCA
>CAZCVS010000303.1:0-4571 GCA_964501845.1 uncultured Iamiaceae bacterium | reverse complement strand
GGGCGATGCCGAGAAGTCCGACCTGCTCGTCACCGGTCAGCTGGGCGACGTCATGAAGGAGTCGGCCCGCATCGCCCTCTCCTACGTCCGGGCCAACCGGGAGTCCCTCGGGGTCCCCGAAGGTGCCGACCGCCGGGCGGTGCACGTGCACTTCCCCGCCGGCGCCACGCCCAAGGACGGCCCCTCGGCGGGCATCGCCATGAGCACCGCGCTGGTCAGCCTGTTCACGGGCCGACCGGTCAAGAGCACGGTGGCGATGACCGGTGAGGTCACCCTCCAGGGCCACGTCCTGCCGATCGGCGGGGTGAAGCAGAAGGTGATGGCGGCCCACCGGGTCGGCATCCGCGAGGTCATCCTCCCCCTGCGCAACGAGCCCGACATCGACGACGTCCCCGAAGCGATCCGAGACGACCTGGAGATCCACTTCGCCAAGACCCTCGACGAGGTCATCGGCTGGGCCCTCGAGCCCGAAGCGCCCGACCAGGCCGAAGCCGCCTGACCAACCTGCTCAGCCGACCCCCAACCCCCCAACCCCCACGAAGTTGGTGTGCGAAACGACGCTCTGCCTCGTTTCGCACACCAACTTCGGTCGTGTCGGCCGATTCGCGTTCAGCCGGCGAGGAAGGGGGCGACGCGGTCCTTGGGGCGGCCGATGATGGCCTGATCGCCCTTCACGATCACCGGTCGCTGCATCAGCCGCGGGTACTGGTCGAGGAGCTCGGCGACGGCCTTGGGGTCGGTGTAGTCACCCTCCAACAAGCCTTGGTCCTTGAAGAACCCGTCCTTGCGGACCAGGTCCGCCGGGTCGTCGACCAGCTTCCCCATGAGGTCCAGCAGCTCCTCCGCCGACAGCGGGGTCTTGAGGTACTGGACGACGTCGGCATCGACGCCTGCGGCGTTGATCTCGTCGAGCGCATGGCGCGAGGTCGAGCAGTTCGGGTTGTGGAACAGGGTCACATCAGCCATGGCCCCGACCCTACCCACCCGAAAACCCAACGAACTTTCGACGATGGTGGTTGCTCTGCAACCGCTCGCGTCGAAAGTTCGATCAGGATCAGGCAGGGGTGGGTCAGCCGGCGGGGCCGGGGCTGGGGTAGCTCGGGGGCACGGCGTCGGCGGGGAGCTCGTCGTACAGGGCGACGGCGCCGTCGGGGTCGAACACGTTGGCCGGGGTGTGGGGCATCTCACCGGGCAGGTACCGCTTGCCGCCGTCGGCCGACATCATCATCCCCTTGCCCTTCTCGCCCTGCTCGTCGGGGCCCTCGAGCTCGGCGTTCCACCAGATCACCTGCATGTCGTCGACGGCGTTGAAGTCCGGCGCCTCGAACAGGCCGTGATCGCCCCACGAGATGCGCGGGTTGGTGGGCTTGCCACCGCTGGGCGGGTAGGCGAACAGGCCGTCGCGGAAGGTCTCCGGCGTGAGCCGGGGGCCGGCTTGGTGGATGCCCGCCATGAGGATGCGGATGGGCTCGTTGATGACCGCCACCGTCTTGCTGGCAGCCGGCGGTTCGCCGTAGAACCACTCGTAGATGCGCCACGACTCGCCCTTGTCCTGGGGCAGCCGCGCCGGCAGGCTCGACACGCCGAACGCATGG
Source organism: uncultured Iamiaceae bacterium (assembly GCA_964501845.1). Taxonomy (GTDB): domain Bacteria; phylum Actinomycetota; class Acidimicrobiia; order Acidimicrobiales; family Iamiaceae; genus Aquihabitans. The sequence continues at coordinate 2,976 of CAZCVS010000303.1, read as the reverse complement.
GCCCACTGCTGCTGGTCGTAGAGCCGGCCGAACACGGTGGTGTCGGTGAGGACGGTGCCGGTGATGATCCACTCGGGGAAGTAGTTCTGGTCCGTGGCCGCCTTGGTGAGGTAGATCGGCATGATCGGGTCGCCGAGGAACACGACCGAGGTGACCTTGGCCTTCTTGAGCTGGTCGACGAGGACGCGGGCCTTCTCCGGCAGGTCGGCGATGACCAGCTGGTACGTGAGGTTGACCGCGGGGTTGTACCCGCGCGCGCCGCCCCGCTCGCGCACCTGATCCTCGACGCCATCGAACACGGGTGGGTCCTGCTCGAAGTGCACGACGCCGAAGTTGCGCACCTGCGACCGGATCTCGGGGCTGCCGGCGAACTCGGCCTTCTCCCCCATCAGCCGCTCGATGATGAAGTCGCCCAGGTTGAGCAGGTACTGCTCGGGCGTCTGGAGGTTGCCCCACAGGAAGGGCGCGTTCCGCTGGAGCGCCGAGTCCGGAAGCGACAGGCCGCAGCCCACGCAGATCACGCCGCGTCGTGCCAGCTCCTCGGCGTAGGCGCCCTCCTGGCCCGGACCGCCGATCGAGGCGAACGCCTTGATCTCCTCGGCCACCTTCACGGCATCGGCGCGGGCCGACGTCTCGTCGGAGCCGGAGCCCTTCATGCGCACGACCTTGATCTCGCGGCCCCAGGTCTCGTAGGTCTGGGCGAACATCTCGATGATCTTGTTGCTGGTGTCGGCCGAGGCCTCCGGCGGGTCGAGCTGGGCGTTGAGGCTGGCGGAGAGGTCGTCGTCGGCCGCCACGTAGGCCACGACCGTGATCTCCGTGTCGGTCACGCCCTGGCCGTCGACGGTGCGCTCCACATCCGGGCGGGCGGCGACGCAGGGCGGGGCGTAGAGCGACGGCACCTTGATGCGGCCGGTCTCCGGATCGCAGTCGTCGCCGAAGTCGTACTGGTCGAGCTCGCCCTCCTCCTCGGCGTCTTGGTAGTAGACGGGCAGCTCGGCGTTGGCCGACCCGGTCGTGCTCTCCGCGCCCGGACCGGCCGTCGTCACCTCCTCGGTGCCGGTGGAGGAGAGGAACGCCACCGCCCCGAGGGCGACGAGGATCACGGCGAGGGGGCCGAAGCGGGCCACCCACGACGGGCGGGGCGGCGGAGTGGCGGTGCGTGGGGTCATGGGACCTCCGTGGGAGCGCCGGTGCCCGTGACGGGACCGGAACGGGTGAGGACGGCGCGGTCGCCGCCCAGGTAGGACGCGACGACCTCGGGGTGGGCGAGGACGTCGTCGGGCGACCCGATGGTGACCACGCGACCCTGGTCGAGGGCCACGAGGCGATCCGAGACGCCGGCGATCAGGGTCATGTCGTGCTCGATGACGATGAGGCTGGCGTCGAGCGTGTCGCGGATCCGCAGGAGCAGCGGGCCCAGGGCCTCCGCCTCCCGCTGGGCGATGCCCGATGACGGCTCGTCGAGCAGCACGACCGATGGCTCGTGGGCCAAGACGCAGCCGATGTCGACGACTCGACGGGACCCGGTGGAGAGCTCACCGATGAACTTGGAGCGGAACGCCTCCAGCCCGAGCAGCTCGACCAGCTCGTCGACCCGGTGGCGGGCGGCCGCCTCGCTGTCGACGAAGGGGGGCAGCCGCAGCGCGGCGTTGAACGGGTCGCGGATGTCGAGCCAGCGCTCCAGCGCGACGAGCAGCGTCTCCTCGACGGTCAGCGACGGGAACAGGCGGGAGTCCTGGAAGCTTCGGCCCAAGCCGAGGGCCGCCCGCCGGTGCGGCCGCGCCCCGGTGAGGTCGACGCCACCCAGTCGGACCCGGCCGGTGTCGGGTCGGGTGAACCCGGAGATGAGGTCGAGCACGGTGGTCTTGCCCGCGCCATTGGGCCCGATGAGGCCGACGACCTCACCGGGCGCAACCGAGAAGGACACCTCGTCGACGGCCCGGATGCCGCCGAACGACACCGACAGCTCCTCGACCGCGAGGCCTACCCCGGCAGCGCCGGCCCCGTGCGGAGCTTCGACTGCGGGCTCCGACCGGGCCGACACCGTCGGCCGGGCATCGCCGGCCAACCCGGATGCGGCCCCCTGGAAGAACACCGAGCGCAGCACGTCGGGCCGCTCGAGCAGGTCCGCCGTCGGTCCGTGGAAGCGGATCTCGCCCTTCTCCATGAAGTAGGCGGTGTCGGCCACGGTCAGGGCCACGTTGACCGACTGCTCGACCAGGATGATCGTGGTGCCCCGGTCCCGCAGGTCCCGCACCACCCCGAGCAGCTGCTCCACCACCACCGGGGCCAAGCCCAGCGAGAGCTCGTCGATCATCAACAGCTTGGGCTCGCTCAGGAAGGCCATCGCCAGGGCCAGCATCTGCTGCTGGCCACCGGACAGGTCGGCGGCGGCATCATCGGCACGGCCGGCGAGCACCGGGAACAGGGCCAGCGCCTCGTCCACCCGTGCGGCGCGCCCGGCTGGGTCCTTGCGGAGCATCCAGCCCGCAGCGCGGAGGTTCTCGGCGACGGTCAGCGACGGGAACACCCCCTGACCGCCGGGGACCTGGGCGATGCCGAGCGGCGCGATCTCCTCGGGCGGCGCGTGGGTGATGTCGCGGCCGTCGAACACCACCGCGCCACGGTCGGCTGGGGCCACGCCCGAGATGGCCTTGAGCAGGGTCGACTTGCCGGCGCCGTTGGTGCCCAGCAGGGCGATGATCTCGCCCGCGGCCACGTCGATGGCGACGCCGAAGAGCACGCGGACGTCGCCGTAGGCCACCTGGACGTTGCGGACGCTGAGCAGCGGCAGCTTGCCAGCGGCCCGGTCCTGGAGCATCTGGGCGCGGGTGGCGGCGCCCGTCCACACCTGGGCGATGTCGTCGTCGATGACCTTCCCGACCGACGCGATGACCAGGCCGCCGATCAGGAACACCGGGACCATCACGACCATGCCCCAGCGGAAGCCGTGGTGGTCGCCGATCCAGCCGA
>CAZCVS010000302.1:0-4580 GCA_964501845.1 uncultured Iamiaceae bacterium | reverse complement strand
GACGGCGGCGCCTACAAGCCTCTGAACTGGATGAACGCCCCGAACCGCCTGGACGAGACCGAGGGGGCCTGGACGGTCACCAACCCCAAGGGCGAGACGCTGCGCATCACCCTCCACGACGTGCTCCACGACTCCGCATGGGACCTCGGGATCGATCCCGGTCTCCAGAAGGACGGCGTCGAGGCCCACCTCCAGGAGCTGCTGGCCGCCAACTGCACCAAGCTCGGCGACGGGCTGCGCCTGGTCCGCCGCGAGTACCCCACCGACATCGGGCCGGTCGACCTGCTGTGCCGCGATGCCGACGGCGCCGCCATCGCCGTCGAGATCAAGCGGCGTGGCGAGATCGACGGCGTCGAGCAGCTCACCCGGTACCTGGAGTTCCTCAACCGCGACCCGATGCTCCGCCCCGTGCGCGGGATGTTCGTGGCCCAGCAGATCAAGCCCCAGGCCAAGGTGCTGGCCAAGGACCGGGGCATCGAGTGGATCGAGGTCGACTACGACGAGCTGCGCGGGCTCGAGTCCAACGAGCTCAGGCTCTTTTGACCCCCGTGAGCGGACCCGGACTGCTCCCCGGCGGCGCCCAGCCGCCCCAGGGCTTCGAGCCGTGGTGCCACACCCTGCGCGGCGAGCAGGCCTGGCGCCACGAGGTGCCCGGTGGCGGGGGCGCCCTCGCCACCTGGCGCGCCCTGCGCGGGCGCCACCCCCGCACCGGCCTGTGGCCCGTCCTGCTCGGCAGCGACCCGCAGGTCATCGACCAGCTCACCTGGCGGCTCGAGATGCTCGCCCGGTCAAGGCCCGGCATCCCCGATGTCGAGGACGCCCCCAGCGCGCCGGAGCTGCTGGCGCAGTGGATGGGCGACCCGGCTGAGGACGAGTACCTCAACGACGTCCCCCGCCACCTCGCCAAGCTCGAGCAGGACGCCGATGCCATCCGGGCCCGCTTGACCGAGCGTCCCGACGAGGAGGCTGTCCGCGCCCTCGCCGGCGACTCCGTCACCATCGCGCTGATACCGGCCCGCGGCGGGTGGGAGGTCCCGGCCCTGCTGGCCTGGTCCGGCGCCGAGCGCGACGACATCGGGGGTCCCGAGCACCTGTCGGTCCTGCACTTCTGGAACGACGTGTACGGCGCAGAGCTGGTGGCCCTCGGGCTCGAGCGGATGGAGTGCCTGGTCGATCGTCCGCCCGACGATGCCCGCGCCGCGTTCGAGCTCGCGGTCCAGCACTACGCCTACTGCCCCGAGCTCATGGACAACCTCGTGCCCGCCATCGGGGCGCTCGCCGCCACCCTCTTCGGCCGGCACTGGCTCTTCGACTGGACCTGACCGCTCCGTGGTGAGCGGACCGGGCCGAGGGGCTACGCCCGCAGGGTGAGCGGAGCGTGCTTGAGGCCGGCGATGATGGCCGAGCCGGTGCGGACCACGTCGCCGGCTGGCTCGATGGCGGTCCAGCGCTCGAGCAGCTCCTCCAGCAGGACTCTGCCCTCCAGGCGAGCCAGCGCGGCGCCGATGCAGAAGTGGGGGCCGAACCCGAGGGCGACCTGGGCGTTGGGCTGCCGGTCCACCTGGAACTCCCCCGCGTCGGCCCCGAACACCTCTTCGTCGCGGTTCGCGGCGGCGTAGAGCAGCAGCACCGGGTCGCCAGCGGATATGGCCACACCGCGCAGCTCGGTCTCGACGGTGGCAGTGCGCATGAAGGCCACGACGGGGGTGGTCCAGCGCAGCCACTCCTCGACGCACAGCGGGATCAGGTCGCGGTCGGTCACGAGCTTGGCCAGCTGCTCCGGCTCGTTGGCCAGCGCCCAGAGCCCACCGGAGATCATGTTGCGGGTGGTCTCGTTGCCGGCGACGAGGAGCTGGTTGAAGAACATGAGCAGCTCGTCGTCGGTCAGGGTCTCGCCGTCGATCTCGACGTTGGCCAGCACCGAGATGAGGTCCGTCCCGTCGCCGCCGCGGCGGTCGCGGCCGGCGGCCATCAGGTACTCCTGCATCTCGGTCATGAGCGCCATGCACTCCTCGAAGCTGAGGTTCGACGCGCCCGGGATGGTGGCGTCGGACCACAGGACGAAGCGGTCTCGGTCGGCATCGGGGATGCCGAGCAGATCGGCGATGACGTGGACCGGGTACGGCTCGGCCAGCGCCGGCACGATGTCGACCGGCTCCCCCGTCGGGATCTCGTCCAGCAGGCGGCGGACCAGCGCCCGCAGCGGTTCCTCGAGGGCGCGGATCCGGCTGGGCGAGAAGCCGGGCTGGACCAGCTTGCGGTAGCGGGTGTGCACCGGTGGGTCGGTGTGCATCATCGTCGGGGGCGACGGGTACTCGATGCCGATCTCGAGGGTCAAGATCCCCTTGCCCGACTCGAACCGGGCTGGATCCCGCGACACCTCCAGCACCTCTGGCTGCGTGCTGACCACCCACCAGCCCGCGCCGTCTTCGGGCTGGTGCCACACCACCGGGGCCTCGTCGCGCAGACGGGCGTAGAGCGGGAACGGGTCGCCGGCGTAGAACGACTCGTCGGCGAGCGGCGCAGTGAGCTCCGGCGCGGTCGTCCGGGCCACGTTCACGCCTCCCGGAACGGGGCGCGGCCAGCCGCGCCGGAATCGAAGGACATCGTCCTACTCCTCATCGAAGCCGAACATGTTGGCGTTGGGCCGGGCCTCGGCCACGAGGCGCTGCACGACCTCGCCGAGCGCGGCCGGGTCGTCGGTCGGGTGCTCCTGGGTGGGGCCACGGTGCCAGCCCTCGGCCACCGACAGCGCCTGCCCGGTCACGTCGAACACCCGCCCGGTGACCTCCGCGGACTCCGGCGACGCCAGCCAGGTCACGATCGGGGCGATCCAGCGGGGCGACAACATGGCCTTGGTCATGTCGTCGGCCTGGCCCATCCCGAGGTTCTCGGTCATGCGGGTCAGCGCCGCGGGGGCGATGGCGTTGACGGTGACGCCGTAGCGCGCCAGCTCCTTGGCCGCGATCACGGTGAACGCCGCGATCCCGGCCTTCGCCGCGCCGTAGTTCGTCTGCCCGACGTTGCCGTAGATGCCCGAGGGCGACGACGTGTTGATGATGCGGCCGTCGACCGCCTCGCCGGCCTTGGTCTGCTCCCGCCAGTAGGCGGCGGCGTGACGGGCCGGTGCGAAGGTGCCCTTCAGGTGCACGGCGATGACCGCGTCCCACTCCGCCTCGGTCATGTTGGCGAGCATCCGGTCCCGCAGGATCCCGGCGTTGTTGATGAGCACGTCGAGGCGGCCGAAGTGGTCGATGGCCTGCTGGATGAGGCGTTCGGCCCCTTCCCACGTGGAGATGTCGTCGCCGTTGACCACGGCCTCTCCCCCGGCGGCCACGATCTCGTCGACGACCTCCTGGGCCGGCCCGCTCGAACGGCCGCTCCCGTCCATCTCCCCACCGATGTCGTTGACCACGACCTTGGCACCCTGCTCGGCCAGCATCAGCGAGTGCTCCCGCCCGATGCCCCGGCCGGCGCCGGTGACGATGCACACCCGTCCGTCGCAGATCCCCACGACCATCCCCTTGCTCCGCGTCGCCGCGAACTCGATGAGGGCCCATCATGACAAACCAGCAGGACAGCCCGCTCATGGCCCGTTCTGCGCACCCGCTGCCATGGAGCGAACGGTCTCACGTGCCAAGGTGGTCGGATGCGTCGCCCCCGCCTCCGGCTCGTGCTGGGCATCACCTTGCCCCTGCTCGTCATCGTGCTGCTCCTGGCCGCGTGGGCCATCGACACCTCGAGCGCCAGCGGCAAGGTGCCCCGCAACACCACCCTCGCCGGGCGGGACGTGTCGACCTTCGGCGAGGACGACCTGGCTGCGACCGTGGCCGACATCGCCGAGGAGTACGCCACCACCCCGGTGCAGGTCCGCACCGAGGAGAAGAGCTACAAGGTCCCCGCCTCCGAGCTCGGCTTGATGCTCGACGAGGACGCCACCGTGCAGGCCGCGCTGGACCTCGACACCGGTCCCATCGCCTGGGGGACCTCGTTCCTCGACGAGCGCATCGCCCCGCTGACCTTCGTGGTCGATCCCGACCAGCTCAAGACCGGTCTGGGAGAGCTCGGCGGCAACGCCAAGCCCACCGAGCCCGCCATCGTCGCCACCGCCGACGGGTTCGGCATCGTGAGCGGCTCCGACGGCACCACCATCGAGGCCGATGGGGTCGCCGACCAGCTCCGCCAGCGGGCCGAGCGCGGCGAGCTGCCCCTCGTGGTCGACGCCAAGGCCGTGGCCGAAGCGCCCAAGGTCTCCGACGACACCGCCAAGGCCCTGGCCGACCAGCTCACCAAGGGCACCGCCGACGGGCTGAAGGTCACCAGCGGCGCCACCTCGGTCACCATCCCGGCCGCCACCGCCCGGGCCTGGCTCTCCTCGCAGGTCGACGGCGACAAGCTGGTGGCCACGCTCGACGCCGAGAAGGCCACTGCGGACCTCACCTCGACGCTCCCGGACGCCACCAAACCCAAAGACGCCCAGGTCATCTTGGAGAACGGCGCCCCGAAGATCCTCCCGAGCACCGATGGCGCCACCTGCTGCGCCGCCGACACCCCCGCCCGCCTCCTCGCCGCCATCAACG
>CAZCVS010000301.1:0-4583 GCA_964501845.1 uncultured Iamiaceae bacterium | reverse complement strand
CCCGCTGAGGTCCGTCCGCCCGCCGCCGGCGAGGCGCCATCCGCCGTTGCGGCCGCGAACGGGGTAGACGGGGATGCCGGCCATGCCGAGGGCCTCCAGGTCGCGTCGGGCGGTGCGCTCGGACACCTCCAGCTCCTCGGCCACCTCCGCGGCGGTCACCTGTTCGCGCCGCTGGAGCAGCAGGAGGATGGCCACGAGTCGGTCGGCGCGCATGCCGCAAGGATTCCACATAAAGCGGTCATCAGGTGTCCGGTTAATGGGCGCATGATGCCGACATGACCAACACCACCATCACCACCGAAGCCGCCGCCGACCTGCTGGCGGACCCCCGCCCCGCCTTGGCTGACGCCATGGCCACCTGCGGCGAGCTGCTGCACGCACTCCGCCCCCTCGACCTGGATCGCCCGACGCCGTGCACCGGCATGGACGTCCGCGAGCTGGCCGGCCACCTCGTGATGGTCGCCCAGCGCATCGCCTGCGCCGCCCGCTCCGTGCCGACCTACGAGTGGCCGTCCGACGTGACCGGTCTGGCCGACGACGAGTGGGCCCCGGCCTGGAACGATGCCACCGCCGACGCCGTCGAAGCCTGGGCCCACCCGGCGCTGCTCGACCAGCACATGGTCCTGCCGTGGGCCGAGATGTCCGGGCGAGAGGTCGTGGGGATCTACACGAACGAGGTCATCGTCCACAGCTGGGACCTGGCCCATGCCACGGATCAGACGCCGCGGTGGAGCCAGCCGGCGCTCGAGGTCGCGCTCGTGGCGGTCCACAGCCAGCTGCCCGATGCCGACCGGGCCCCGATGTGGGCCGAGGTCCAGTCGCAGCTCCCCGAGGACATCCCGTGGGAGGACCCGTTCGCCAACGCCGTCCCGGTGGCGGACGACGCCCCGCTCATCGACCGGGTGGTCGCCTGGAACGGCCGCCGCCCCGCCACCGCTACGACCTGAGCAGCAGTTCGAGGCCAGCTCGGCCGGATCCGGCTCGGGTCAGGACCCGCTGGTGCTCCAGTGCCAGGACTCGCCGGGCAGGTTGTAGAAGCCGTAGCTGGCGGCGTTGGCCCGGAGCCAGTTGTAGGCCGCGCTGCCGTAGCCGCAGTTGCTGAAGTCGATGGCCAGGCCGATCTCGTGCTGGCTGGTGCCGGGACGAGCGGTGGGCGGGCGGCACGAGGACGAGGGCATCTGGTAGATGGCGTAGTAGCTGCTGCCGCAGTGCTTGCGGCGCAGGGCGATCTGGTTGGCCGGGTCTCGGTAGCCACCGCCTGAGAGGCGGACGCCCTGGCTGGCCGCGGCGTTGAGCATGGCGGTCAGCTGCGACTTGATCTGGCAGTTGACGGTGATGCCGCCGACGTTGCACAGCGAGATGCCGCCGGTGCCCACGCCGGCGCCGACACCAGGACCGACAGCGGCCACGGGGGCGATCTCGCCGCCGCCACCGCCGCCCTGGGTGTTCTGGGGCGGGGCTGCCGCCGCCGCTGCGGCGGCAGCCGCCGCGGCGTCCGCTGCTTGCTGAGCCTTGGCGGCAGCGAGGCGGGCTGCGGCCGCAGCAGCCTCCTGTGCGATCTTCTTGGACAGGGCCTGGTCGGTCTTCTGGAGCTCGATGCTGCGGGCGATCTGCGAGTCGATGGTGGCCTGGAGGCTCTCGGCGATCTGCTGCTTCTGGGCCTTGGCGGTGCGGACGGCCTCGGTGCGCTTGGCCTGCTCGGCTTCCTTCTTCTCAGCGACCTGGCGGGCCGTCTCGGCCTTCTCCCGCTGGAAGTCGATCTCGGCCAGGGCGCCGTTGAGCCGGTCGGCCACGTCCGCGTCGCTCTGAGACCGGAGCTCGATGTAGAACTTGCGGCTCGAGGCGGTGACGAAGTCGTTCGTGTCGAGCACGGTGAGGACGTCGTCGCCGGGCGGACTCACGAAGGCGCTGACCGCACGTTCGCGGACCAGCTTCTTGAGCGTGTCGATCTCGCCCTTGAGGCGCTCGATGGCGGCCTCGGCATCGGCGATGTCCTGCCTGGCCTGGGCGACCTGCTCCTGCGTGCGGGTGAGGGCCGCCTCCTGGGTTGCGAGGTTCTCGCCGATGACCTGGAGTGCCTCGTCGATCTCGTCCTTCGACGCCTTGCTGGTGTCGAGCTTGGCGGCGACGGCCGCCTGCTCGGCGCGGACCTTCTCGCGCTCGGCGCGGGCGTCGCCCTTGGGAGCCGACGACGCGAGGTCTGGGCCGAGGACCCCGACGGTCATGACCATGGCCGCCATGACAGCCACGAGCGAGTGTCGACGCACGAGTTGTTCTCCTCACCAGGGGGTCGGGGACTGCAGCAGTCCAGGCCGTCACGAAACCGTAACAGATGAAACACTTCACGCAAACCGCGCCCTTGCCACCGTAGTTCCGCGGCCCCCTCGGATCGGGCACCCTCCGCGTCGCCGCGGTCACGGCGAGCGAGGTGGCTGCGGGTGTCGCGGGCTCTGCACGAACACGGTGGCGGTCAGGTTGTGGCAGGTACGGTGTCACCAGTTCGGCGCCCCGTCGCGTCGACCCGAGGAGCAACGATGAGCGACGAGCCCGAGCCGGAGGTGCCTGCGGACGGCCGCACCGCCCGGCGCGACCGGAACCGCGAGGCGGTGCTCGACGCGGTGCTCGACCTCTTCGCCGACGGATCGCTCACGCCGGTCCCTGCCGAGGTCGCGAAGCGATCCGGGGTGTCGCTGCGGTCGGTGTACCGGTACTTCGACGACATGGACGCCCTGGTGCGGGCCGCCATCGCCCGGAACCTGGCGCGCATGGGCCACCTCTTCGACCTCGCGGAGCCGGGCGTCGGCCCGCTGGCCGACCGGGTCGAGCGCACGGTCGCCGCCCGCCTGCGCCTCTACGACGGCATCGCCCCGATCGCTCGGGCCGCGGTGGCACGGGCGCCCCAGATCCCGATCATCGACGAGCGCCTGCAGGAGACGCGCCTGCTGCTGCGCCGCCAGGTCGAGGAGATGTTCGCTCCGGAGCTGGCCGCCCTCGAACCGGATGCCCGGCGCGAGGTTGTCGCCGCGGTCGACGTCCTGCTCGAGCTCGACTCGATCGAGCACCTCCGCTCCCACCGCCGCATGTCCGCCCCGGAGGCGCGCCGGGTCCTGGTGCGTGCCGTCGGCGCGCTCGTCGCCGGTCCTGTCGGCACCCGCTGACCCGTGGGGGTGGTGCAGCGAGCGGTGTGCCCCGGCAGGGCCTACGATGTTGTGGCAGTCATTTGGACAGAAGTTGAGCACGGCCGATCCCGAGGGGACCCATGAAGGACTACGAAGGCTTCGAAGGCGTCATCGAGCGCACCCAGGCGGAATCGACGCCCTGGTGGCCGGCACCCGCCCACCCCGGCGAGCAGGCGCCCAACGTCGTGGTGATGCTCCTCGACGACACCGGCTTCGCCCAGCTCGGCTGCTACGGGTCCGACATCGCCACGCCGAACATCGACCGGTTGGCGGCCGACGGCCTCCGCTACACGAACTTCCACGTGACCCCGCTCTGCTCGCCGTCTCGGGCGGCGCTGCTCACCGGGCGCAACCACCACGAGGTCGGGATGCGCTCGCTGGCCAACTTCAGCAGCGGCTACCCGCACATGCGCGGCCACATCTCCAACAACGCCGCGACCGTGGCCGAGGTGCTGCGCGACGAGGGGTACGCCACCTTCGCCCTCGGCAAGTGGCACCTGTGCGCCATGGAGAACGCGTCGGCGGCCGGGCCGTTCGACCAGTGGCCGTGCCAGCGGGGGTTCGACCGCTTCTACGGGTTCATGGAGGGCGAGACCGACCAGTTCAACCCGGCGCTCGTCGCCGACAACCACATGGTCGACGCGCCCAAGACGCCCGAGGAGGGGTACCACCTCACCGAGGACCTGGTCGATCGCGCCATCGGGTTCATCCACGATTCGAAGTCGATCCGCCCTGACCGGCCGTTCTTCGCCTACCTGGCCTTCGGCGCGATGCACGCCCCGCACCAGGCGCCGGCCGAGTACCTCGAGAAGTACCGCGGCCGCTACGACAGCGGTTGGGACGTGGCTCGGGAGCAGTGGTTCGCCCGCCAGATCGAGATGGGGCTGCTCCCTGCCGACACCGAGCTCGCGCCGCGCAACGAGGGCGTCGAGGCGTGGGGCGACCTGAGCGAGAACGAGCAGAAGCTCGCCGCCCGCCTCCAGGAGGCGTTCGCCGGGTTCCTCGACCACACCGATGCCCAGGTCGGTCGCCTGCTCGATGCGCTCGAGCGCCTCGATGAGCTCGACAACACGATCATCGTCTTCCTCTCCGACAACGGGGCCAGCCAGGAGGGTGGTCGCTTCGGCTCGATGCACGAGATGAAGTACTTCAACCTCATGGACGAGACCCCCGACGAGGCCGTCTTGCGCCTCGATGACGTCGGCGGGCCCCACAGCCACACCAACTACCCGTGGGGCTGGGCGCAGGCCGGCAACACGCCGTTCAAGTGGTACAAGCAGAACACCCACGAGGGTGGCGTGCACGTGCCGATGATCGTCCACTGGCCGGCGGGGATCACCGACGCCGGCTCGGTCCGCCACCAGTTCCACCACGTCAACGACATCGTGCCGACCATCTACGAGG
>CAZCVS010000300.1:0-4584 GCA_964501845.1 uncultured Iamiaceae bacterium | reverse complement strand
CTTCGCCCTCGCCGACGCGGTGAAGAAGGGCTACTCCATCCGATCGGTCCTGCCGGCGCCGTCGAAGATCGACATCCCGCTCGACCAGTGCCCCAACGGCGACAAGGAGTGGAACGTCCGGGGCGGGCCGGGTGGACCGGTGTCGCTCATCTCGGCTACCCGGAACTCGACCAACACCGTCTACGCCCAGCTCATGGCTCGTCTCGGGCCGAAGGCGGTGGTCGACACGGCCCACGAGATGGGCGTGACCGCCGAGATCAACCCGGTGTGCGCCGTGGTGCTCGGCGGTGGCGTGGTCTCGGTCCTGGACATGGCGGCGGGCTACTCCACGCTGGCCAACCAGGGCGTGGCCAAGTCGCCTATCGCCGTCACCCGCGTCGAGCTCCCCAACGGGGCGGTCAAGACGTACACGCCGGACTCGAAGCAGGTGCTCACCGACGTCCAGGCCGCCCGGGTCACCCATGCCCTCCAGCAGGTCATCGACGGAGGCACCGGCAAGGGCGCGGCGTTCGGCCGCCCGGCGGCCGGCAAGACCGGCACCACCCAGAACAACAACGACGCCTGGTTCGTCGGTTACACCCCCAAGCTCACCGCCGCGGTGTGGATGGGCTACCCGAACGAGCTCAAGCCCATGGACAACGTCCACGGCGTCACGGTGCAGGGCGGCAACTTCCCGGCGGAGATCTGGCGCAAGTTCATGCAGACGGCCACCGCCGACTTCGACACGGGGGACTTCCCGGAGTTCGACCCGGAGGTCATCGGCGGGGGCGAGACGCTCGACTCGAACTACGGCACCTCCGGCCTCATCGCGTCTGGGGACTCGTCGGGCGGCGGCAACCAGACCACCCAACCGCGGACGACGCAGCCCCAGACGCAGACCACCCAGCCGCCGGCGTTCGTCCCCGAGACCACGGCGCCGGCCACCACGGCCCCGCCGACCACGGCACCGCCCACCACCGTCCCGGTCACCACGCCGCCGGCGACCGTCCCCGCCGCGGGCACCGGCGCTGGCCCCGGTACCGGGGCCGGGACCAGCAAGGGCCAGGGCGAGCCCTAGCCCTAGCCCGCAGGCCGTCAGGTCTCCGCCTGCACCTCTTGGTGGGGGTAGGTGACGCGGCAGATGGCGCACCAGGTCTCGAACTCGTCGGCCAGGCGGTGATCGGCTGGCTGGTGCTGCTCGTCGAACACCACGTAGATGCGCTGCACGGTCGTCAGCTCGGGCCCGTCGTCACCACAGGAGTCGCAGCGGTCGCTCATGGCCGCCACGGTAGCGACGGAGCCGGTCCGAACCCGCCGTGCCGGCGAGCTGCGGAAGGCTCTGGCTCCGGGAATGGAACCGCGCGTTGCGGGGGTTCTACCGTAGGTACACCGCCGGTAGCCGAAGGGCACTGGACGGATCAGCAAGGGAGGCTCGCCATGAGCTCAACATCATCTGCTCCAGTCGCATCGCGCGCGCCGATCACCGTGCCCGTCGTACGGAACCGCAAGGTCCGCAACGGCGACGAGCCGCTCGTGATGGTCACCGCCTACGACGCGCCCAGCGCCCGCGTGGCCGATGAGGCCGGCGTCGACATGATCCTCGTGGGCGACTCCGTCGCCATGGTGGTGCTCGGCTACGACGACACGCTGCAGGTCACCGTCGACGACCTCGCCCACCACACGGCCGCGGTGGCGCGGGCCAAGCCCCGTCCGCTGATCGTCGCCGATCTCCCGTGGATGAGCTACCACGTGTCCACCGAGGACACCGTCCGCAACGCGGCCCAGCTGATCCGCGCTGGCGGCGAGTGCGTGAAGCTCGAGGGCGGCCGCAAGCGGGTCCCCATGATCGAGGCGCTCGTCGACGCCGAGATCCCCGTGATGGGCCACCTCGGCCTCACCCCGCAGTCGGTGCACGCCATGGGCGGGTTCAAGGTCCAGGGCAAGGAGACCCACGCGGCGATGGCCCTGGTGTCCGACGCCAAGGCCCTGGCCCACGCCGGCTGCTTCGCCATCGTCCTCGAGGGCGTGCCCGCCGAGGTCGCCTCGCTGGTCACCGCCGCGGTCGACGTCCCGATCATCGGCATCGGCGCCGGCGACGACTGCGACGGCCAGGTGCTCGTCTACCACGACGTCCTCGGCATCGAGGACCGGATGCTCCCCAAGTTCGTGCGCCGCTACGCCGACCTCAAGACCGCGGCGGTCGACGGCGTCAGTGCCTACGCCGCCGATGTCCGGGGTGGCCGCTTCCCGTCCGCGGCCGAGTCGTACCACCTCTCCGCGGAGGCGGCCGAGACCCTCGGGCTCTACGGGCGACCGGCCTGACCGGCATCGAGCGCCGGTCGAGGACCGGGTCCGGTCGGTAGCGTTCACCGATCGACGTGCAGCGGCCCCCCTCTGAGCGATCCGACGGGGCCCCGGCGAGACCGGGGCCTTCGCTCGGCCTGGTGATCGGCGCGGGCTGTGTGCTGGTGGGCATGGTGTTCGTCGCGGTGAGCTTCGTGCGCTCCACCAGCAAGGAGTCCACCGACGCGCCGGTGACCACCACCGTGCCCGTCGCGGTGGAGGTGTCCGGCATGGCGTCCGGGACCACCGCGCCGCTCGGTTCCGGCGGGCTGGGCGAAGGCGTCGGCCCCGAGGTGGCCGGCCGGACGCCCCTGCGCGGCTTCGGCGAAGCCGCGGTCACCATCACCACCGCCGACGGCCGCATCTGCGAGCTCTGCCTGCTGTCGGCCAGCACCGCGGACCAGCGGGCGCGCGGCCTGATGGAGGTCACCGACGAGGATCTCGGCGGCTACGACGGGATGCTCTTCGAGTACCCGGAGGCCGTCAGCGGCTCGTTCTGGATGCGCAACACCCCCATGCCGCTGTCCATCGCCTTCTTCGATGCCGAGGGCGCCCTCGTCTCCACCCTCGACATGGAGCCCTGCGGCGCCAGCGGCGACTGCCCGAGGTACCCCGCTGATGATGCGTTCACGTACGCGATCGAGGTGCCCCAGGGGAGGCTCGAGGAGATCGGTGCCGTCGACGGGGCCACCCTGCGCATCGACGCCCGGCGCTGTCCGCTCGCGGTGGAAGGCGACTGAACCAGCCCGCGAGGGTCTTCGGGGGACCGAGCGGCCCACTGTCAGACCCCCTGGCGATGATGGGGTCGATGAGGCTTGGGCGCCCGTGGTCCGCTAGGTTCGCACGGTCCACAGGAAGCCCTTGCCCCATCGCCAATCCGGCACAGGGGCCCCGGTTCGTACCGGGTCCAGGAGGTGATGCTCGCGATGCGAGCCTACGAAATGATGGTTATCTGCGACGGCGACTTGGATGAGTCCGCAGTCCAGGGAGTGATCAACCAGGCAACTGCCACGATCGAGTCTGCCGGCGGCACCGTCGTCAAGACCGACAAGTGGGGCAAGCGCCGCTTCGCCTACGAGATCAACCACAAGAACGAAGGTTCGTACGTGGTGTTCGAGATCGAGGCCGAGCCGGGAGCGCTCGACGGAGTCGACCGCAACCTGCGCCTCGCGGACGAGGTCGTCCGCCACAAGATCATCCGGCTCCCGGACTCCGAGGCGCATCGCCGCGGACTCCTCGGAGCCCCTGCCCCGGCTGAAGCAGCCGGGTGACCAGGAGGACACCATGGACAACAACGTGACGCTCGTGGGCAACGTGACCCGCGACCCCGAGATCCGCTACACGCCCTCGGGCCAGACGGTCGCCACCTTCGGCCTGGCCGTGAACCGCCGCTGGCAGAACCGCCAGACCCAGGAGTGGGAGGAGCAGGTCTCCTTCTTCGACGTCAAGGTCTGGGCCCAGATGGCTGAGAACATCGCCGAGTCCGTGCAGAAGGGCACCCGGGTCATCGTGACCGGTCGCCTGGAGCAGCGCTCGTGGGAGACCGACAGCGGCGACAAGCGATCCAAGATCGAAGTGGTGGCCGACGAGGTCGCCCCCAGCCTTCGGTGGGCAACCGCCACCGTGAACAAGATCGAGCGCAGCCAGGCCGGTAGCGGCGGCGGCGCCGGCAACAGCGGTGGCGGTCGACCCGTCGCCAACGAGCCCGCCAACTACGACGGGGAGGAACCCTTCTAATGGCACCCAAGCCGAAGCGCGCCAAGAACAAAGACAACGCGCGCCGTTCCAAGAAGAAGATCAGCATCCTGAGCTCGGAAGCGGTCGAGTACGTCGACTTCAAGGATGTGAACCTGCTCCGCCGGTTCATGTCCGACCGAGCCAAGATCCGGGCCCGTCGGGTCACGGGCAACAGCGCCCAGCAGCAGGCCACCATCGCCATGGCCATCAAGAACGCCCGTGAGATGGCCCTGCTGCCCTACGCCAGCCGCGTCACGCAGCAGCGTGGCGGCCGTGGCGGCGAGCGCGGCGGCGAGCGCGGCATCCGCGCCGACGGCCCGCCGCCCCGTCCCACCGCTCCGCCCCCCACGGGTGGCGACGAGCTTGGCGAGGAGTTCGGTGGCGAGGAGTTCGGCACGGAGGAGCTCGAGACCGCGGAGGTCGAGGCCTGATGCGAGTCATCCTGCGCACCGACGTCAAGGGCGTCGGCAACAAGGGCGACGTCATCGACGTCACCAACGGCTACGGCCGCAACTTCCTCCTGCC
>CAZCVS010000299.1:0-4586 GCA_964501845.1 uncultured Iamiaceae bacterium | reverse complement strand
GCTCGGTGCCGAAGTCGACGATCTCGGTGGACGACTCGAGGAACTGGGTGGTGCCCGGCACGCCCTGCACGCCGGCCTCCTGGGCGGCGATGCGGCTCGACACCTTGTCGCCCATGACCTCGATGGCCTCGGGCGGCGGGCCGATGAAGGTGACGCCCCGCTCGGTGATGGCCCGGGCGAAGTCGGTGTTCTCGGAGAAGAACCCGTAGCCGGGGTGAACGCCGTCGGCGCCCGACCGCTCGATGATCTCCAAGATCTTCTCGGTGTTGAGGTAGCTCTCGGCCGCGGTCTGGCCGCCGAGGGCGTAGGCCTCATCCGCGAGGCGCACGTGAAGCGCATCCCGGTCGAGCTCGGAGTACACCGCCACGGAGGCGATCCCCAGCTCCTGGCAGGCACGGATGACCCGGACGGCGATCTCGCCCCGGTTCGCGATCAAGATCTTGGTCAGCACAGGCCAATGTCTACGAGGTCGGCGGGTGCCTGTGCCAGATGGCACCGGAGGAAGCGGGAGACGGCCTTGCCTGCACCCGTCGGTTCGGGGTGGACTGCCGTCCGTGGACGACGGTTCGGCAGGGGAGAGGGCACGCTCGGCGCTGGTCGGGAGCCGGTTCGCGGATGTCCGCTGGGTGGCCGAGACCGGTTCGACCAACGCCGATGCGCTCGAACTGGGCCGCCAGGGCGAGCCCGAGGGCGCGGTGCTCGTCGCCGACCACCAGACCGCGGGCCGGGGGCGCCTCGGACGCACGTGGCAGGCCCCTGCGGGCGGGTCGCTCCTGTGCACGATCCTGCTGCGCCCGCCGGCATCGGTGGCGGCCTCGACCACCATGGCCGTCGCGGTGGCGGCGGCGGAGGCGGTCGAGGAGCTCTCCGGCGTCGCGGCCCGCCTGAAGTGGCCCAACGACCTGGTCTGGCCGGGTGACGGATCGGCGCCCGACCGCAAGCTGGCCGGGATCCTCGCCGAGGTCGACTGGCCCGCCGGCAGCCAGATCTCCAGCGGCTGGCGCGAGCCGAAGCCCACGGACCGCCTGGTCGTGGCCGTCGGCATCGGCATCAACGTGGCCTGGGGTGACGGCGTCCCGGCCGATCTGGCCGACCTCGCCGTAGCGATCGACCACCTGAGCGATCCGTCGCCCGCACCGGATCGCGCCGCCCTCCTCGTGGCGATGCTCCGCCACCTCGACCGTCGCTACGCCGCCCTGCTGGCCGGCTCGGAGGGGGTGACCGAGCTCCAGGCCGCGTGGCGGCAGCGGTCGGCCACCCTCGGCCGGCGGGTCCGCATCGACCTCGGGGCCGACGACCTCGAGGGCACCGCCGTCGACATCACCGGCGAGGGCCACCTCGTGGTCGAGACCGTCGAAGGCGACCGTCGCACCATCGCCGTCGGCGACGTCGTCCACCTCCGCCCCCTGTAGGTGTCACCGCGCGCACCTTTGGGTCGCGTGCACCTTTGGGTCGCGAACACACGCACGTGCACGCGGCTCCTGCCCGGGCACACCTTCTTCTGGCGCCAGAACCCCTCCTGATTCAGGGATCCAGGCTGCGAGCCTGGAGGGCGCGGAAGGCTTCGACCGCCGCGGCGGTGAGCGGGCCGGGGCCGGTGAGCGGGCGGCCATCGATGGTGGCGATCGGGTGCACGTCGCGGGTCGACGAGGTCAAGAACGCCTCGGACGCGCGGTGCAGGTCATCGAAGGTCAGGTCGTCGCGCTCGACCACGTCGACAGCCTCGCACACGAGCGCCCGGGTGATGCCGGCAAGGCAGCCGGTGGCGAGCGATGGCGTGCAGAGGAGGCCGTCGAGCTCGAGGAAGATGTTGGACCCCGTCCCCTCCGCGAGCATTCCGGCGGTGTTGGCGAGCAGCGCCTCGGACGCGCCGTGGCGGTGGGCTTCGGCCAGGGCGACGACGTTCTCGGCGTAGGAGGTGGTCTTGGCCCCGGCCACGGCACTGCGCTCGTTGCGCACCCAGGGGACCGTGATGACCGAGGTCGTGGCCGGCCACGGGCTGCCCGGTCCGGCGGCGATCACGAGCGTGGGGGGGACGTCGCTGCGGTCCGACCCCAGCGGCCCCGGGCCGCCGGTCACCGTGAGCCGCAGCCGCTGGACGCCCGTGGCGGCGTTGGCCGCGTCGATCGAAGCCGCACCGATCGCCTCGGCGCACGCCGCCCGCAGATCTTCGTCGGACCACGGGAGGCGCAGGCCGATGATGGCGGCCGACCGGCGCAGGCGGTCGAGGTGCCGGGTCCAGGCGAACGCCGTGCCGTCGACGACCTTGCAGGTCTCGAAGACGCCGTCCCCGACGGTCAGGCCGTGGTCGAGCGCGGCGACGCGCGCGTCCGTGGCGGGGGAGAGGTTGCCGTCGACCCAGACCCAGGTGCTCATCGCCCTCCAGTGTGGTCGGTGCCGGGCAGCGACGAGACCTCCGAACCGGCGGCCACCCGGAGGAGGCGCCGAGCCTTGAGCTGGGTCTCCTCCCACTCGCCGTCGGGATCGGAGTCCCACGTGATGCCGCCGCCGGTCCCGAAGCGGATCTCGCCGTCTGCGAACCAGAACGTGCGGATGGCGACGTTGAGCGACCCGCAGCGGCGGTCGGCATCGACCCAGCCGACCGCGCCGCAGTAGATCTGGCGGTCGGCCCGCTCGAGGGCGGCGATGTGGTCGAGCGCGGCGATCTTGGGCGCGCCGGTCACCGATCCCGGCGGGAACGTGGCGGCGACGGCGTCGGCCCAGCCCAGGCCGGGGCGCAGCCGGCCCTCGACGGTGGAGACCAGGTGGGCCAGACCCGGGTGCTCCTCGACCGCGCACAGGCCCGGCACGTGGATCGACCCCCACTCGCACACCCGCCCGAGGTCGTTGCGGACCAGGTCCACGATCATCACGTTCTCGGCGTGGTCCTTGGCCAGGAACCCGTCGCGGGTGGCGGCCGTCCCCTTGATGGGCGAGGACCACACCCGGTCGCCGTCGCGCTCGAGGAACCGCTCCGGAGACGCAGAGGCGACGTGGATGCTGTGCGACGGGATCCGCACCACCGCCGAGAACGGCGCCGGGTTGCCATCGGCGAGCGCGGCACCCAGCGCGGCCACGTTGGCGCCCGGCGGGAGCGGAGCGGCCAAGACCCGGGTGAGGTTGACCTGGTAGACGTCGCCGCGCCCGATGGCGTCGCGGATGGTGGTGACGCCGGCTTTGAACGCGGCCTCGTCGAGCGACGACCGCCACGATGCCGGGTCGACGCCGACCCACGGCCGGCCCCGCCACGGGCGGGCCGGGCCGACGTGCTCGAACCGGGCGCACACCGGGTCACCGGCGAAGGGCAGCACGACCGCCCAGTACCCGGAGCCGTCGAGCGCGGTGAGGTCGGAGGTGACGTCGCGCAGCCCGGTGAGCAGCCGGTCGCCCACCACGGCGAGCGGGGGTGCAGACGACGGGCGAGACACCGTCGGAGCGTACGCGCCGCCCGCCCGGGATCGCTCCGGTGAATCGCTCACCCCTACGCTCACCTCCGATGGACTTCCGATTCACCGATGAGCAGGAGATGTTCCGCAAGGTCGTGCGGGACTTCGCCGAGGCCGAGATCGCCCCGCACGCCGAGGCGTGGGACCGCGACCACGTGTTCCCCACCGAGACGGTGCAGGCCATGGGCGAGCTGGGGCTGTTCGGTCTGCCGTTCCCCGAGGAGTACGGCGGCTCCGGCAGCGACTTCACCACGCTCTGCATCGCCATCGAGGAGCTCGGCCGGGTCGATCAGTCGATGTCGATCACCCTCGAGGCGGGCGTCGGGCTCGGCGCCAACCCGATCTACACGTTCGGCACCGAGGAGCAGAAGCAGCGCTGGCTGCCAGATCTCTGCGCCGGACGCACCCTCGGCGGGTTCGGCCTGACCGAGCCCGAAGCCGGCAGCGACGCCGGCGGCACCCGCACCCGCGCCGTGCTCGACGAGTCGACGAACGAGTGGGTGATCAACGGCGAGAAGGCGTTCATCACCAACTCCGGCACCGACATCACCTCGATCATCACCATCACCGCCCGCACCGATGCGCCGGGCAGCGCGGGAAAGCCCGAGATCAGCACGATCATCGTGCCGGCGGGCACCCCGGGCCTCGAGGTCCAGCCGCCCTACCGGAAGATGGGCTGGCACGCGTCGGACACCCACGGCCTCACCTTCACCGACTGCCGGGTGCCGGCGGAGAACCTGCTCGGCGAGCGCGGCCGCGGCTTCGCCAACTTCCTGGCGATCCTCGACGACGGCCGCGTCGCCATCGCCGCCCTGGCTGTCGGCGTGATCCAGGCCTGCCTCGAGCAGAGCGTGCAGTACGCGAAGGACCGCCACACGTTCGGCAAGCCCATCGGGTCGTACCAGGCCGTGGCGTTCAAGTGCGCGGATCTGGCGGTGATGGCCGAGCAGGCCCGCAACATCACGTACCACGCCGCTTGGCTCAAAGATCAGGGTCAGCCCTTCAAGCACGAGGCGGCCATGGCCAAGCTCTACGCCACCGAGGCGGCCGTCACCGCGACCCGGGAGGCCACCCAGATCTTCGGTGGCTACGGCTTCATGGACGAGACCCCCGTCGCCCGCCACTACCGGGACGCCAAGA
>CAZCVS010000298.1:0-4589 GCA_964501845.1 uncultured Iamiaceae bacterium | reverse complement strand
GGGCTTCGAGTGCGGCATCGGCCTCACCGACTTCCAGGACCTCAAGGACGGCGACATCATCGAGACCTACGAAGATCGGGAGATCCCCCGCTCGTAGTGCCGTGGGAGAGCGCTGCGGGCGGATTGCCCGTGGTGCTCCGGACGACAGTGATGTAACTTGCCGGGCGTGGGTGTGCTGCGGTTCTCGTACGGGACGATGGGGTCGGGGAAGTCCACCCTGGCGCTGCAGATCCACCACAACCTGTCGACCCGCGGTCTCCGCGGGCTGCTGTGCACGCATCTCGACCGGGAAGGGGCCCAGGTCAGCAGCCGCCTCGGCGTCGCCGCGGCGGCCGTCGATGTCGGCCCGAAGCTGGACCTGCACGCCTTGGCGGCGCAGCAGGTCGAACACCACGGCACCCTGCACTACCTCGTGTGCGACGAGGCGCAGTTCTACGCGCCCGAGCAGGCGGACCAGCTGGCCCAAGTGGTCGACGAGTTCGGCACGGACGTCCACGCCCTCGGCCTGCTGACGGACTTCCGCGGCCGGCTCTTCCCGGCGACGGCTCGGTTCCTCGAGGTCGCCGACGAGCGCTGCGAGCTCCAGGTCGAAGCCCGTTGCTGGTGCGGCGCCCGGGCCACCCACAACGCCCGCCTGGTCGACGGCGTCCAGGTCTACGACGGCGAGACCGTCGTGATCGGCGACGTCGAAGCCCTCGGTGATGCCACGCCAGCGGCCGTGTCCTACGAGCTGCTGTGCCGCCGGCACTGGATCGCCGGCGAGACCGGCCGCCTCGACGACGCCACCGAGCGCGCTCTCTCTGCCACCTGACAACCCATGGGGGAGCGGCGGGGGCGGGTCGGTAGGCTTGGTCCGCTGTGTTTGCCAGTGTCCTGGTCGTCGATCTGCACCTTCCGGTGGCCGGTTCGCTCAAGGCGAAGCGGGCGGTCATCACCCCCATCCTCGAAGGCGCTCGGCGTCGGCACCGGGTGGCGGTGTCCGAGGTCGGGTTCCAGGATCAGTGGCAGCGCAGCGAGCTGGCCTTCGCCACCGTGGCGTCCAGCGAAGCACAGGCCCGTGAGGTGCTCGACGCGGTGGAACGGTTCGTGTGGTCGTTCCCCGAGGTCGAGGTCATCGCCGCTCGCCGGTCTTGGCTCGACGAGGAAGAAGACGTGTGATGAAGAAGCGAACCACTGCCAGGGACTATCCGAGGACCGCCCGGCTCAACACGCTGGTGCGCGACATCTTGGCCCGCGAGCTGGGCCGCATCGACGACGAGCGGCTGGAGTTCGTGACCCTCACCTCCGTGGTGGTCGACGGCGACCTCAAGAAGGCCGTGGCGTACTACGACCACTCGCGCGGCGATGACGCCGACGAGGAGGTGGCTGAGGCGTTCGACGAGCACAAGTCGCGCCTCCAGCGCGCCATCGGGCGAGAGGCCCACATCAAGCGCACGCCGGACACGCGGTTCGAGCTCGACGGCGTGCTGCGCAGCGCCCAGCACATCGAGTCGGTCCTGCGGACCCTGCCCGACCTCGATCCCGATGCCACGCCGGTGGCCTACGACCCCGACGTGTACAAGCCCGAACCGGGCGACGACGACGCCTGATGGGGCGGCGCGGGGGAGGCCATCAGGGGCCTGACGGCCTGGTGGTCGTCGACAAGCCCACCGGCTGGACCAGCCACGACGTCGTGGCCAAGAGCCGGGGTCTGCTCGGCACCCGCAAGGTCGGCCATGCCGGCACCCTCGACCCCGACGCCACCGGCGTGCTGCTCCTGGGCGTCGGCAAGGCCACCAAGCTCCTGCGGTTCCTGTCGCCGCTCGGCAAGTCCTACATCGGCGAGGTCCGCCTCGGCGTCGACACCTCCACGCTCGACGCGTCGGGCGTGGTCACCGCCACCCATGACATGAGCGCGGTGACCCTCGACGACGTCCGGCGGGCCGCGGCCGCGTTCGTCGGTGACATCGAGCAGATCCCGCCCATGGTCTCGGCGGTCAAGATCGACGGCAAGCGCCTCCACGAGCTGGCCCGCGAAGGCAAGGAGGTCGACCGGGCGCCGCGCCCCGTCACCATCCACGCCCTCCAGGTGGCGGCGGTGAGCCCCGAGGTGGGCGCACTGGAGCGCATCGGTGGCAGCGAGACGCCGGAGTTCTCGGCTGCCGCGGTCAGCGGCTCCGGGCTCTCCTTCCAGCTCGAGGTGACCTGCTCGTCGGGCACCTACATCCGCACCCTGGCTCAAGACATCGGTGCGGCTCTGGGCGGCGGCGGCCACCTCGTGTCGCTGCGCCGCACCTCGGTCGGCCCGTACACGCTGGCCGATGCGGTCCCGCTGGAGGCGGTGGCGCCTGAGAAGGCGCTGCCCGTCGCGGACGCGGTCCGGCATCTCCCGCGTATCGAGGTCGACGACGCACTCGCGGCCGACATCGCCGTCGGCAAGGTGCTCCCCCGCGAGGTCTTCGGCATCGCCCTCGATGACGGGGCCGATCACTGGGCCGTGTTCCGCCTCACCGGCGACCTCTTGGCGGTCTACGAGCCCTTCCGTGGCGACACCGTCAAGCCCAGCCTCGTCATGTCGACCTGACGGTCGTGGGCCTCGTGCAGCTCTGCGTCCTCGAGACGCTCAGATGCACGCGTCTACCCGTGACCGGGCCTGTGCCGAGCGACGAGACTCGAACCGTCCCGCCCTGAGCGCGTGGTTCGATGACCGGGCGCGCCGCAGCCGCGTGCACCTCGGGGTGCTGGAGACGTGCAGGTGCACGCGGCATGCCGGGCAGCGGGTCAGTCCACCAGGAAGGCGACGCTGTGCCAGCCGGTGGCGCCGTCGGGGAAGGGCTTGGCGCGGTCTTCGGTCTGGGTCTCGCCGGTGGCATCGGTGGCCCGGCACACCACCTGATGGCGGCCGGGGGTGGCATCGAACTCGTAGAGCCACTGCCGCCAGGTGAGGGTCGAGTCCTCCTCGGCCAAGGTGGCCTCGGTCCACTCACCGTCGTCGAGCTTCACCTCGACCTTGGTGATGCCCCGGGTCTGCGCCCACGCCACGCCGCCGATCTTGGCGGGGCCGGCCTTCACCTTGCCGAGACCGCGCGGCGTGTCGATGCGGGCCATGGTCTTGATCGGGCCTCGGTCGGACCACTCCCGCTTGACCCAGTACTGGTCGAAGTCGGCGAAGGTGGTCAGCTCGATCTCGGTGAGCCACTTCGTCGCAGAGACGAACCCGTAGAGGCCGGGGACGATGATCCGGGCCGGGAACCCGTGGACGAGCGGGAGGGGCTCGCCGTTCATGCCGACGGCGAGCATGGCCGGACGGCCGTCGAGGGTGTCGACCGGGAATCCGGTGGTGAACCCGTCGAAGGCCCGGCCGACGATCTGGTCGGCTTCCTCGTCGATGCCGGCCTGGTCGAGCAGGCCCTTCAGCGGCACCCCCAGCCACTCGGCGGTGCCGACGAGGGCACCGCCCACCTCGTTGGACACGCAGGTCATGGTGATGCGCTCCTCGATCATGTCCATGGCGAGGATGTCGTCGTAGGTGAACTCCAGTTCCTCGCCCACCATGCCCTTGATCTTCAAGGTCCAGGTCTCGGCCGCGATCTGCGGGACCGTGAGGTTGGTGTCGATCCGGTAGAAGTCCTCGTTCGACGTGACGAAGGGCGAGATCCCCTCCAGGTCGAGCTCGACGCCGGTGGCGATGGGTGGGGCGGCCTCCTTCGCCTTGGGAAGGATGACGGCGAGGCGCGACGCCGCCGCGCTGTAGCGGCGCTGGAGCCACCGCCCGCTCGACGCCGCGACCGCGCCGATCACCACCACGGCGCCGCTCATCTTGAGGAACCCGCGACGGGCGAAGGCCCCGTCGGTCGGCGCTTCAGCGGGCGCGGGGCCGCTTGGTCGCGTCCCCTGTGCGGCCAGCCGGTCGACCAGGTGCGGATGGGCGGCGTTCGGGATCGTCGCCAAGAGCAGGGCGAGGGCGACCACGCCGAGGACGGCACCGATGATGCTCGGGAGCCCGGCCCAGATGGGGGCGCCGACCTCTTGGCCTGCGGCCCACACGCCGACGGCGCCGAACAGGCCGATGCCGACGGCGCCGAAGACGAAGCGCCGGCCGGCCAGCACACCGAGGACCAGCCCGAACACGGCCGCGAAGGAGTAGATGCCGATGAGCAGGGCCTTCTTGTCGTTGGTGCCGAACATCTCGATGGCGATGTCCTTCACCTGGCGCGGCACCGCGTCGACCACCCGGTTCCCGACGGAGATGACAGGAGAGGTCAGCCGCGAGGAGAGGCCGGCGACGAGCTCTCCCACCGCCAGAGCGAGCGCGGCGGCCAGCAATCCGGCGAGTCCGGTGCGCCAGATCGACGGCCGGGTCGGGCCGGTGGCGCGCGGAGCGTCGGCGACGGAGATGGTGAGCTCGTCCATGTGAGGTGTTCGGCGCGGCGGCCGGAACCGGATTGGAGACGGCTCTCCCGGGGGAGTGAGCCCGATTCCACCTTCGGGTCGCCGGACGGAACGGCCGCTGACCTGCGGATCGTCACCACCTCGGGGGATTCGCTCATCCGGGCGGGTGACCGTCTTCGTAGACCCCCTGAAACCGCCCCTCATCCGGGCACCCCACC
>CAZCVS010000297.1:0-4613 GCA_964501845.1 uncultured Iamiaceae bacterium | reverse complement strand
GGCCGAGCAGGACAAGGTCGCCCAGTACCTCTACAACTGCCCGGAGTACCTGGAGTCGATGTTCGGCGCGTGGAAGGCCGGCCTGGTGCCGGTCAACACCAACTACCGCTACGCCGCCGACGAGCTCGTCTACCTCTGGGACAACGCGGACGCCGTCGCCGTCGTGTTCCACGGCTCGTTCGCCGAGACCATCGAGCGCATCCTCGACCGCGTTCCCGACGTCAGGACCTGGCTCTGGGTCGACGACGGCAGCGGGCCGTGTCCCGAGTGGGCCACGCCCTACGAGGACGCTGCCACGTCGCACCCGGCCAAGGTGGCAGCGCCCTGGGGCCGAGACGGCGACCACCTCTACATGCTCTACACCGGTGGCACGACGGGCATGCCCAAGGGCGTCATGTGGCGCCAGGACGACCACATCCGCAACATCATCGCCCTCGGCACCAACCCCCGCTACGGCGAGGACCCGGTCGACTACGGGGTCCCCGCCGAGCTGGTGAACGGTCCCGGCATCGTCAGCGTGCCCGCCTGCCCGCTGATGCACGGCACCGGCTGCATGACGCAGCTCATCGCCCTGTCCGGCGGCGGCTGCGTCGTCACGCTCGAGAGCCGCAACCTCGACATCGAGGAGCTCTTCGACACCATCGAGCGCCACAAGGCCAACACCACCGCCATCGTCGGCGACGCCTTCGCCAAGCCCATGCTGCGCACGCTCGACGCCAACCCCGGCCGCTGGGACCTCTCCAGCATGTTCGTGTTCACCTCGTCGGGCGTGATGTTCTCCGAGCCGTCGAAGCAGCGCCTCATCGAGCACCTGCCCCACGCCATGATCGTCGACGCGTTCAGCTCGTCGGAGGCGGTGGGCATGGGCCAGTCCGTGTCCGCGGCAGGCATCGACCCCGACACGGCCACGTTCACGCAGGGCCCCAACACCAAGGTCTTCACCGAGGACCTGCGCGAGGTCGTGCCCGGCTCGGGTGAGATCGGCCGGGTCGCCGTAGGCGGCCACCAACCGATCGGCTACTACAAGGACCCCGACAAGACGGCATCCACCTTCTTCGAGGTCGAGGGCAAGCGCTACTCCATCCCCGGTGACTTCGCCACCGTCGAAGATGACGGATCCATCACCCTGCTCGGACGGGGCTCGGTGTGCATCAACACCGGCGGTGAGAAGGTGTTCCCCGAGGAGGTCGAGGAGGTCCTCAAGACCCACGAGGCGGTCCGCGACGCCGTCGCCGTGGGCGTGCCAGACGAGAAGTTCGGCGAGGCCATCACCGCGGTCGTCGAGCTGGCCCCAGACGTCACGCTCGACGAAGCGGATCTCATCGCCCACGTCAAGGGCAAGCTCGCCAGCTACAAGGCCCCCAAGCGGGCCCTCGCCGTCGAGACGATCGGCCGAGCCCCCAACGGAAAGGTCGACTACAAGCGGCTCAAGCAGTACGCGATCGACGAGCTCGCCACCCCGTCGTGACCACGCTCGAGCCCTGCCCGGGAATCGACGGCGTCGTGATCGCTCGACCCGACGTGCACGGCGACTCCCGCGGGCGGTTCGTGGAGTCCTACCGGGCGGAGTGGTTTCCCCAGACCGGGACGATGGTCCAGGCGAACCACGCCGACCGGCACGCCGGCACGCTCGTCGGGCTCCACTTCCACCTCCGCCAGACGGACTACTGGTACGTCGTCCACGGCCACGCCCGCGCGGTCCTGCACGACCTCCGCGCCGGTAGCCCCACCGAAGGCGCCACGGCGACGGTCGACCTGGGTGAGGTCGACGGGGCCGGCCACAACCACCGGGGCCTGCTGATCCCGCCCGGCGTGGCACACGGCTTCGCGGCCCTGTCGGACACCAGCCTGCTGTACCTCGTGGACGCGACCTACGACCCCGCCGACGAGCTCGGGCTGGCCTGGAACGACCCGGCGGTCCACGCCGACTGGGGCATCGACGCGCCGATCCTGTCCGACCGGGACCGGTCGAACCCCTCGCTCGCAGGGATCGCCGCGCACCACCGACCCCGCTTCTCGACCGTGCGCCCGTGAGGTACCTGGTCACGGGAGGCGCAGGGTTCGTCGGATCCACGTTCGTCCGGCACCTGCTCGAGACGAGCGACCACCAGGTCACCGTGCTCGACGCGCTCACCTACGCCAGCAGCCTCGACCGGCTCCACGATGTGCTCGACGATCCCCGGGTGTCCTTCGTCCAAGGCGATGTCGCCCGGCCCGTCGACATGGCCGCCGTCGTCCCGGGTCACGACATCATCGTGCACTTCGCTGCGGAGAGCCACGTCGACCGTTCGCTGCGAGACCCAGCACCGTTCGACCGGTCGAACGTGGAGGGCACCAGGGTCCTGTGCGAGCACGCGGCGCGGGCGGGCGTCGAGCGCTTCGTGCACATCTCCACCGACGAGGTCTACGGCCCCGTCGCGTCCGGCACGGTGGACGAGACTGCCCCGCTCGCTCCGACCTCGCCCTACGCCCGGTCGAAGGCAGCCAGCGACGAGATCGCGCTCGCCCACGCCCGCGACGGCCTCCCCGTGGTGATCACCCGCTCGTCCAACCAGTTCGGACCGTGGCAGTTCCCGGAGAAGCTGATCCCTTTCTTCGTCAGCCAGCTGATGTCGGGTCGCGCCGCTCCGGTCTACGGAGACGGCCTCCAGCAGCGGGACTGGCTGCACGCCGTCGACAACTGCGCTTGGATCGACCTGGTCATCCACCAGGGAGCGGTGGGCGACATCTACAACATCGCCGGCCACAACGAACGCACCAACCTCCAGGTGGCCCACCTGATCTTGGACGCCCTCGGGCTGGACCTCTCTCGCCTCGAGTTCGTTGCCGACCGGCCGTGCCACGACCGCCGGTATGCGGTCCAGACCACCAAGGTCGAGCAGCTCGGGAGCGTCCCCCGCCGCCCGTTCGACGATGCGCTCGAGCAGACCGTGCGGTGGTACGTGGAGCACGAAGACTGGTGGAGGCCCCTCATGGCCAAGGTCCGGAACCGCTGATGCGCCTCGTGGTGACCGGGAGCACCGGACAGCTCGGCCGCGAGCTCGTGGCGCTGGCGAGGCGCCAGGACCACGAGGTCCTCGGGCTGTCGACGTCGGAAGCGGATCCGTGCGATCTGACCGATCGCGGCTCGGTCCTCGCCCGCCTCCGCGCCTGGAGGCCCGACCTGGTCATCCACACGGCGAGCTCCACCGATGTCGACGGCTGCGAGCGTGACCCGGCGATGGCCCGCGCGCTCAACGTCGACGCGACCCGCCACGTCGCCAGCGCCACCGCAGCGGTCGACGCCCACCTCGTGTACCTCTCCACCAACCACGTGTTCGACGGCCGATCCGACCATCCAGCCCGCGAGGCCGACGCGCCGAATCCGCAGTCGGTCTACGCGGCGACGAAGCTCGCGGGCGAGGAGATCGCCGGACCCGACGCGACCGTCGTGCGCACCGCCTGGCTGTCATCGCGGTACGGCCCGAACCTCGTCACCGCCATCCTCGACGCCGCCCGCCGGACAGGAGAGCTGCGCTTCACTCCAGACGAGATCGGCCAACCCACGTTCGCCCACGACCTGGCACCGGTGCTCCTGCGTCTCGGCGCCGCGCGGGCATCGGGCTGCTGGCACGCCACCAACGAGGGCGTCGTGTCGAGCTTCGAGTTCGCCCGGGAGGTCCTCGCTGCTGCGGGCCACGACCCGAGCCGGGTGGTTGCGGTCCCCGCCGACGAGCTGCCCGCCCGGGCCGCGGCGCGCCCCCGCAACGGGGCGCTCGACACCGCCCACCTGCGTGCGGACGGAGGCGGCGGTCTTCCTCACCACGCAGCCTCCCTGGCTGCCCTGATCGAGCAGGTGGCGGCCGGCCGAGCCTGAGCCCGACCCAGCTTCTCCGGGCGCCGATGTGCCCACTACCGTGACCTCGCCCCCATCACGGACCTCTTCAG
Organism: uncultured Iamiaceae bacterium; assembly: GCA_964501845.1. Lineage (GTDB taxonomy): Bacteria > Actinomycetota > Acidimicrobiia > Acidimicrobiales > Iamiaceae > Aquihabitans. The sequence goes on along the minus strand of CAZCVS010000297.1, from coordinate 686 downwards.
GAGCTTGCACACCCATGGCTGATCTCGGATACGACGGCAAGGTCGCGGTCATCACCGGCGCAGGAGGCGGCCTCGGCCGATCCCACGCCCTCGAGCTCGCCAAGCGTGGCGCGCTGATCGTCGTCAACGACCTCGGCGGCTCGGTCGACGGCCAGGGCGGATCGCACACGGCCGCCCAGCAGGTGGTCGACGAGATCAAGGCGGCCGGCGGCGAGGCCGTCGCCAACTACGACTCCGTCGCCACCCCCGAGGGCGGCAAGGCCATCATCCAGACCGCCCTCGACGCCTTCGAGCGCGTCGATATCGTCATCAACAACGCGGGCATCCTGCGCGATGCGGCGTTCAAGAACATGACGCCCGAGCTGCTCGAGCCGGTCATCGACGTGCACCTCAAGGGCGCGTTCTACGTCACCCACGCTGCCTGGCAGCACATGCGCGACCAGAACTACGGCCGCATCGTCAACACCTCGTCGGCCGCCGGCATCTTCGGCAACTTCGGCCAGACCAACTACGGCGCCGCCAAGGCCGGTCTGGTCGGCTTCACCCGGGTGCTCGCCGTGGAGGGCGCCAAGAACAACATCAAGGCCAACGCCATCGCCCCCGTCGCCAAGTCGCGCATGACCGAGGACCTCCTCGGCCCGCTCGTCGACAAGCTCCTCCCCGAGTTCATCACCCCCGTCGTCGCC
>CAZCVS010000296.1:0-4613 GCA_964501845.1 uncultured Iamiaceae bacterium | reverse complement strand
GCCCTGGGCCGTCTCCGGGCGCAGGAAGACCTCGTGACCCGACCCCTCCACCGGGCCGGCGTGGGTCTTGAACATGAGGTTGAAGTTGCGGGCCTCGGTGAAGGAGTCCTTCTCACCGCAGTTCGGGCAGGTGTGCGGATCCTCGAGCTTGTCGAGGCGGAACCGCTCCTTGCAGTGCTTGCAGTCGACCAGCGGGTCGGTGAAGTTGGCGAGGTGCCCCGAGGCCTCCCACACCGCGGGTGGCGAGAGTACGGCCGCATCGAGGCCCAGCACGTCGTGGCGCAGCTGCACCATCGAGCGCCACCAGGCGTCCTTGACGTTGCGCAGCAGCAGCACGCCGATGGGCCCGTAGTCGTAGGTGGAGCGGAAGCCGCCGTAGATCTCCGATGACGGGAAGACGAAGCCGCGCCGCTTGGTGAGGTTGACGACCTTGTCGAAGAGCGCGGGATCGGGGGCTGGGGAAGACATAGGTGGTCAGGCTAGTGGTGGGCCGCAACCCCTCCCGAGTGCCTTCGCCGGGACCGCGGCGCCACTCACTAGGGTGCGGTCGGTGACGGCCACCTCCACCCCGATGGTCGACCCGACCCGGGTCGAACTGCGCCGCGTCGCCGCGTGGACCATCGACCTGGGCCTGTTCATCGCCCTGGTACTGGGCACCCTCTTCGCGACCGGAGGCGTCGACATCGAGTCGAGGCGGTTCGCCACGAGCCAGGAGGCCATCGAGTTCTGCAACTCGGTCGACACCAACGACGGCCGGCGCGCGTGCAGCCCCTACCGCGACGAAGCCGTCGTCGTGTCGGTGGAGGGATCGGCCAACGGTGTCTGGCTGGCGAACACGGTCTTCTACATCCTGCTGCAGGGCCTGACCGGCGGCAGCCTCGGCAAGCTCATCATGGGCCTGCGGGTCGTCGACGCCAGCGGCCGCCGCGCCGGCGTCTCGAAGTCCTTCGTACGGACGTTCCTGTGGGTGGTCGACGCCATCACCTGCGGCCTGCCCGTGGTCGGCGGCACGCTGATGGTGACCAAGCCCGGCCACCAGCGCTTCGGTGACCGGATCGCCGGCACCTACGTGGTGCGCAAGGAGTCCGTGGGCGTTCCGGTGGTGATCCCGCCCCCGCACCAGCCGCCCCCCCACGCCTTCTCCGTGCCACCCCCCGGGTACGCCCCGCCGGGCTACGGCCCTCCGCACGGTGCTCCGCCGCCCTACCCGCCCCAAGGTGCCCCCGTACCGGGTCCGCACCCGCCGCCGACCTGGGCACCGGCAGAACCGACCCTCTCCGACCGGCCTCCGTCACGCCCGGCGGTCGACGCGCCTGACACCGACGGACCGCACTGGGACGACGACCGGGACACCTACATCCAGTTCGACCGGGCCGTGGACATGTGGATCCAGTGGGACGACACCGCCAAGCACTGGCGTCCGATCGATACATGAGCAGCCCTGCGGGGCGAGGGAGGCAGACATGACGGCGTTCGGCGGCGCGCTCACCGACCCCACGAAGATCATGGGCAGCCGCATCGCGGCTTATGCCATCGATCTGATCCTGGCCTTCATCGTGACCGCCGGGGTGTTCTTCCTCTTCGGCGCGGGCCGGTTCGACTCGATCGAGACCAGCTCCCCGGCGGCCGCCGAGCAGTTGTGCCGCGAGGTCAACCGGAACCTGACCACCGGTCCTGATGGGACCGTGAACGTCGGCCGCGACGAACGCGCCTGCTTCGCCTTCGGCAGCACGGCCCGGGTCGCGTCGGGCGATGATCTGAACACGGTCCAGGCGCAGCTCTACGCCGCATTCATCGGGTTCGGGCTGTTCAACTACATCATCCTCACCGCCATCGCGGGCGGTACCGTCGGCAAGCTGCTCTTCGGCCTGCGGGTGGTCACCGCCCGGGGCCAGCGCGCCGGGCTCGGACGGAACCTGGTCCGCTGGCTGCTCCTCATCGTCGACCAGGCGTGCTGCTGGCTGCCCGGCCTCCTGACGTCGTTCAACAGCAAGGGCCACCGCCGCGTCGGCGACATGGTCGCGGGCACCTACGTCGTCCACCGCAGCGCCGAGGGCCGCCTCCTGCACATCCCCGGTCACCTCCACGTGAAGGGCCGCCACGAGTTCGGCGCCTTCGGACCGGCCCCGGCGGCGCCCGAGCCGACGCTGGGCTCGGGCGGGGGCATCGACGCCCCGGTCTTCGACCCGTCCCGCAACACCTACGTCCGCTACGACCAGAGCAGCGGTGTCTGGTTCCAGTGGGACGACCGGACCCAGGCGTGGGTCCCCGCCGAGCAGTAGCGAGAACGGCCGCAGCTACTCGAGGAGCCCGACCGACCGGAGCCGGCGCTCGAGGTGGTGCTCCATCACCCGGGTGGCCAGCTGATCGACCTCGTGGGTGCCCGGCGAAGCGGGCAGCTCCAGCGCGGCCGCCAAGCGCCCGCCGAGGATGTCCTGGAGCATCGCCACCGCCTCCGGCGACACCCGGGTGCCCTGGCGGTGATCGGTGCACAGCAGACCGCCGACTTCGGGGTCGAAGGCGACGAGACCGTCGGTGCGCTCGCACACGGCACAGTGCTCCACCACTGGACGGAAGCCCTCGAGGGCGAGCAGCTTCCAGTGGAAGCCGGCCACCAGCAGCGCGCTGTTGCGCTCCGCGATCGCCTTCAGGCCGCCGAGGAGCATGCGGTAGAGCTCGGGGTTCGGCTCGCGCTCGAGCGACAGCTGGTCGACGGCCTCGAGCATGGTCACAGCCCGGGTGAGGCGGTCGAGGTCCTCGCGGATGGCCCGGAAGTGATCGATCGACTCGGCCTGGGTGACGATGTCGAGCTCGCGCCCTTCGTAGAGCTGGAGGGCCACGTGGGTCGGCGGCTCGAGGCGGGCGCCGAACTTCGACTTGGTCTTGCGGACGCCCTTGGCGACGGCGCGGACCTTGCCATGGCGCTCGGTCATGAACGAGACGATCCGGTCCGCCTCGCCCAGCTTGTAGGTCCGCAGCACGATCCCCTGATCGCGGTAGAGCGCCACGGGACCCGGCCCCTACTTGGAGCTGACGGCGCCGAAGCGCCGCTCGCGCGCCTGGTACTCGCGGATGGCGTCGGCCAGGTGCTGCTTGCGGAAGTCGGGCCAGAGCACGTCGGTGAACACCAGCTCGCTGTAGGCCAGCTCCCACAGCAGGTAGTTCGAGATCCGGAACTCGCCCGAGGTGCGCACCATCAGCTCCGGATCGGGCATGCGCGGGTCGTACAGGCGGGCCCGGATCGCCTTCTCGTCGATCTTGTCGGGCTTCACCCCGTCGGCCACGAGCTGCTTGACGGCGTCGACGATCTCCGCCCGGCCCCCGTAGTTGAAGGCGATGGTGAAGGTGAGGCCGGTGTTGTCCTTCGTGAGGTCCGTGGCCCAGTCGATGCGCCCGGCCACGCCGCGGGGCACCCGCCAGTCCCGGCGTCCGATGAACTGGATGCGCACGTTGCGCGCATGCAGGTCCTCGGCGTGGCGGTCCAAGATGCCCTTGTTGAAGCCCATGAGGTACCGGACCTCCTCGGTGGGCCGCTTCCAGTTCTCGGTGCTGAACGCGTACACGGTGAACCAGTCGAGGCCGAGCTCGATCGCGCCGTCGAGCGTGTCGAACAGGGCCTCCTCGCCCGCCGCGTGGCCCTCGGTGCGCTTGAGGCCGCGCTGGGTGGCCCAGCGGCCGTTGCCGTCCATCACGGCGGCCACGTGGCGCGGGATGTTGTCCATGTCGATGCCCGTGAGGTCCACGTTTCGCAACCTACCGCCCGCCGCCTGGGCCGACGGGCCACACCGCCCACCGTCTGCCCGTGCCCGGGAACGGGTAGTCGGTCCCGACCGAGGAGGAGGGCCACCCATGATGGACAAGCTGCGGGCACTGGGAGCGCGCTGGCCGTGGTTCGGCCGGTTGCTCGACGTGCACGAGCGCGTCGGCGAGATCAACGGCGGCTTCGCCGCATCGGCCATCACCGTCACCATCTTCTTGTCGATCTTTCCGCTCCTGCTCGTGGTGATCGCCGTGGTGGGCTTCATCGCCGCGGGGAACGACGACCTCGCCTCGGATCTGATCGAGAAGCTCGGCCTGACCGGACCGGGCGCCCAGACCATGACCGACGCGCTGGACAAGGCAGCCGACAGCCGCCAGGCCGCCAGCATCATCGGTCTGGCCGGTCTCGCCTGGGCCGGCTCGGCCGTGGCCGTGGCGCTGCAAGCCGGCGTTCGGCTGCCGTGGCAGGAGCGCTCCAACGGGATCAAGGACCGCCTGCTCGGCATGGCCTGGCTCGCCGCGGCCGCCATCGGGTTCGCCGTGCTCATGTTCCTCAGCGGCGCCCTCCACTACCTCCCCGACTGGGCCCCGGCGGCGGTGGCGACAGGACTGTCGGTCCTCGTGAGCCTCGGCATCGCCACCGCGCTGTTCACCTGGATGTTCTGGGGCCTCGGCACCCGTCACGTCGGCTGGCGCGACCTGGTCCCGGGGGCGGTGATGGCCGCCGTCGGCTTCGAGGTCCTCGCCCTCGTCGGCACCGTGTACGTCCCCCAGCTGATCAGCAGGTCCTCCGCGCTGTACGGCTCGATCGGCGTCGTGTTCGCCATCTTGGCGTGGCTGGCGCTGTTCGCCCG
>CAZCVS010000295.1:0-4628 GCA_964501845.1 uncultured Iamiaceae bacterium | reverse complement strand
GGTCGGTGTAGCCGAGGGTGTGCGCCTCGGTGACGCCGATGCGCTCGTAGCCGCGGCGTGCCGCGAGCATCGACGCCCCCGGCACGCAATCGAGGAACACCCCGATCGCCCGCACCAGATCCAGCGTGTCGAACGCCAGATCCACCGTGTCGGGCAACGGCAACCCGTCGAAGAACTCGAACGTCCCGAACGGCGACGGCACGGCCGGCGGACTGCTGATCGACTCCAGCTCCGCGTCCGAAACCCCGACGTTCACTGCCTGCGTCCGCTTGGTCATGTCCCCGATCCTCGCACGCACCGAGCGTCGCCCGTCGCGACGGCGCACGAACCGCCAGCGGATCTGAACCGTTGTGCTCGCTCGCGACGTAGGGGAAGCAAATCGACGAGCTCCGTGGCCCGAGCATTGCCGGTTATCGGTTTCTTGTTCTGCCGTTCGTGCACTGCGAGCTCCTGACGAACGAGAGCCGACCGATGCCGACGACTTCCGAGATGCTGATGGGCCGCCCGACCGTGGTGCTGGACCTGTCGGGTGGGCCGTGACACGACACCTGCGCGTCCTTCTCGTCGGCACCGGCTCGGACGAGCTGGAGGGCTTGCGCGAGGTCGCGGCTGACATCGTGGCCCCGGGCGCCGAACTGCTGGCCCTCGACGTGCCCCGAGGGTCGACCGACCCGGGGCTGGCGTGGGGCACCGAGCAGGTCCAGCTGCGCCAGGTCTGCTCCGCCCACGAGGGAGGGCTCGGGCCGCCCGCTGCTCAGCCCCTGGCCGAGGACGGTGACGTGTGGAAGGCGATCCTCGCCGCCGCTGACGGCCACGAGATCGATGTGATCGTCATCGCCAGCCTGCAGGAGAGCTGGTTGCGGAGGATCTTCGTCGGTTCGACGGCCCACGACCTCCTCGATCACGCCGCCCTTCCGGTGCTCGCCGTCCCCGACGGTGTGGCCGCGGCATCGAACCGGGAGCCGGCCGGTCATGGGTGAGCGACCCCACGTCGGGGCTCGCGGCCACCGGGACCATTCTGTCGTTCGCCGCCATCGCCCCCGGCGAAGCGCAGCGGCGGACGCGAGACTGTCCGGCATGTCCGCACGTCGCGCTGGAGACGACGAGTCGGACATGGCCCTGCTCCTCGCCGCCCAGGTGGGCGACGACGACGCCATGGGCGTGCTCGCCGAGCGGTACCGGGCGACCATCGAGGCGTGGGTCCGACGCCGGATGCCCGACCAGGCGCTGGTCGACGACGTGGTCTCCCGGGTGATGCTGAGGCTGTGGCAGCTGCGGGACCGCTACGACCCCGAACGGGGGACGATGGCTGCCTGGGTCCTGGTCCTCACCCGTACGGCGTTCCTGGACGCCTTGCGCGAGCGGCGCCGGGCGCCGCTACCGGTGGCCGGGGCTGAGGCCGACGCCCACGTCGCAGTCGACGACGAGTCGGAGCGGATCGTGACCGCGGCCGTGTTGCACGAGCTGCAGGGTCGGCTCTCGGCGGAGCACCGGGAGGTCATCCACCTCGTGTTCGCCGAGCGGCACACCATGCGGGAGGTGGCCGAGCGGCTCGGCCTGCCGCTCGGCACGGTCAAGTCGCGCTGCTTCTACGCGCTGCGGGCGCTGCGCCTCCACGCCGACGAGCTCGGGCTCACCGGCCGCTGACGGCTGGCGCCCGGGCGCCGTACGTCAGCGGCCCGGGAGGTCGGTCTCCACCACCGCCCTGCCGTTGAGGTCGGGGTCGGCCATGTCGGGCTCGACCGTGACGATCAGCTCGCCGAAGTCCGCGAGGTGCCCCGCTCCGTGCAAGGTCACGGAGACGTTCCCGGCGCGGTTCGGGGAGAAGCTCCCGACGCTCATCACGCCACCGGCGGTCACCTCCAGCCAGGCCTCGTACATGCCGCCTGGAGGGAGGTCGCGCAACCCGGAGAGCCGGAGGTGGACGATGACGCCGTCGTCGAGCTCCTCGAACCGGACGACGCCGTCCCGGAAGGTGCCGTTGGCGGTGAGTCGGACCTCGGCTCGGTGGTCGGTCGCCGGTCGGTCGATCACGAGGAACGAGACGAGCAGCGCCGCAGCCAGGAGTGCGGCGGCGACACCCACCAGAGCCCTGCGATGGCGTCGCCGCGGCCGCTCGACCGCTCTGGGTGAACCGCCCGGTGCCGGCCGACGGCCCGGACCGGGCTCCTCCAGCCGCGAGAGCAGCGGCACGAGCGCGGTGAAGGAGTCGAGCTCGGCTCGACACGCCGGGCACGACGCCAGGTGGTGCTCGGCGAGCTCGCGGTCGGCGGAGGAGATCTCGTCGACGGCCAGCGACATCATCAGCTCCTGGACGCGGTCGTGGATCGTCACCATCTCTCCTACGCAGGGCACGTCCTGATCGGTTCACGCTCCATGTCGCGCCCCGGGTCGCCACCGTCGGGGCGTCCGACGCCCCGATCGAGCGTAGCCCCGCGGGTTACGGGCACGGTGCGTCGGGGCCATCGCCGATGGCGGTGGCCAGCTCGTCGTCCCCGTCGAGCTTGAGCTCGACGCCTTCGGCACGGTAGGCGGAGCGGCCGATGAAGTGAGCGGCGCTCGGAGCCGTGATGAAGATGACCACGACGGCGAGCAGGATCTTGCCCCGCCCCTCACCGAGCGCGATCGCGCCGGCGAGGCTGATCAGGGCGACCCCGAGCGTCGGCGCCTTCGTGGCGGCGTGGATGCGGGAGTACAGGTCGGGGAAGCGGAGCACTCCCGCTCCGGCGAGGAGCATCAGCGCGGCACCGGAGACGGCGAGGGCTCCGACGACGATGTCGACGAGGTCGTCCACGGCCTCAACCTCCCCGGCGTTCGATGAAGCGGGCGCTGGCGGTGGTGCCGACGAAGCCGATGAAGGCCACCACGAGCGCCACGTCCAGGTAGCGGGCGGTGTCGGCGCGGATGGAGCCGACCAGGATGCCGCCGACGAGGACGACCACCAAGCCGTCCAGGGCCACGATCCGATCGGCGATGGAGGGTCCGATGATCGCGCGGATGAGGAAGGCGGCACCGCCGCCGACGAGCAGGGCCATGGCCAGGGTCGTCATCGCCCGCTCCCGGCGTCGTCGTCGCCGGCGATGAGCACCCGGGAGTCGCCGAACGCGTCGATGGCGAGGGCCTCGAGGCGGTGCACGCTCCGGCGGAGGCGCGCCGCATCACGCCCGTCGAGGGCGTGGAGGTACAGCGTCGGGGGGTCGCGCTCGACCTCGAGGACCAGCGTCCCCGGTGTGAGGTTGACGGCGTCGGCGACGAGGGTGAGCATCGCGTCCGAGCCGCTACGAAGGGGCACGGCAACGATGCTCGTGTGGATCCGACCGCGGGGGGCGACGACGGTGTGGGCGACGACGACGCTCGACTCGACGAGCTTGACGAGGAAGTGGCCGGCGAACCGGGCGGCCCGCACGGGGCGGATCGCCACGGTGCCGGCGCGCCAGCCGTCGAACGTCGCCACGATCGCACCGGAGACGAGGAGCCCGCTGAGGACGTTGGCGACCGACAGGTCCGACCAGAGGACGAGCCACACACCGAGGAGCCAGAGCAGCCGGACGAGGTCGGTCGCGGGTCGAGACGTCATGGCTGGAGCACCGCCTCCGTGTAGGGGGCGGGGTCGATCACGTCGCTCGCCGCTCGCTCGGAGAGCTGGTAGAGCGGGCCGGCCGCGATCGCGATGGCAATGCTGAGGGTGGCAAGGGTGGCGGTGGACGCGACCATCAGCCGCCGACTGCCGTGGACTCCGGTCGCGGCGGTCCTCCCCTCGGGCACCGGCAGCGGAGCGGTGGACCCGGCCCCCCAGAAGGCGTTGGACCAGATCTTGGTCATCGAGTACAGGGTGAGGAGGCTCACGGCCAGGCTCACGCCGACGATGGCCTGGTGGCCGGCACCGAGCCCGGCGTCGATGAGCGCCAGCTTGGCGACGAAGCCGGAGAAGGGCGGGATGCCCGCCAGGCTGAGCGCCGGCAGGAGGAACAGCAGCGCGAGCGCGGGCTCGGCGCGGGCGAGGCCGGAGAGCCTCGCGAGCTGCCCGGTCCCGGCGCGGTGCTCGACGAGCCCGGCGACGAGGAACAACGTCGTCTTCACGACGATGTGGTGGACGATGTAGAAGATCGCTCCGGCGAGCCCGGCGATCGTGAACAGCCCGAGGCCCATCACCATGTAGCCGATCTGGCTGATGATGTGGAACGAGAGGATGCGCTTGATGTCGTCCTGGGTGATGGCACCGAGGACACCGATCACCATGGTCAACCCGGCGACGACGATCAGCAGCGAGCCCGGTTGCGTGGAGGCCGGGAACAGCAGCGTCTGGCTGCGGATCAGCGCGTAGACGCCGACCTTGGTGAGCAGGCCGGCGAAGATCGCGGTGACCGGGGAGGGGGCGGTCGGGTAGCTGTCGGGCAACCAGAAGAACAACGGGAAGATCGCCGACTTGATGCCGAACACCACGATCAGCAGGACGGCCAGGCCGCTGCGGATCCCGTCGGGGAGGTCACTCAGCTTGGTGCTGAGGTCGGCGAGGTTGACGGTGCCGGTGGCCGCGTAGATGAGCGCCAGGGCGATGAGGAACAGCGTCGACGCGATCAGGCTGATGACCACGTACACCATGCCGCTGTGGACCTGGTCGGGCCGGC